>JAQBPV010000011.1 GCA_028287345.1 Gemmatimonadota bacterium | reverse complement strand
TCGTGCGCGCAAAGCCCGACGATTTCCAGATCCGCAGTCAGGCGGACTTCCTCAACACGCTTGGCGAGACGACGGCCGTGTTCACGTATCTGCTGAGCGGCATCGCTGCGGTGTCGCTGCTCGTCGGTGGCATCGGCATCATGAACATCATGCTGGTGTCGGTCACGGAGCGCACGCGCGAGATCGGCATTCGCAAGGCGCTCGGTGCGACGAAGCTGAACATCCTGCTGCAGTTCCTCACCGAGGCCGTGGTGCTCTGCGTGCTCGGCGGCATCATCGGCGCGATGATCGGCAGCGGCGGCGCGGCGGCGATGAGCGCGTTCGCGCAGTGGAACACGCAGATCTCGCCGTCGTCCATCATCATGGCGTTTGTGTTTTCGGCGGTTGTCGGAGTGCTGTTTGGAGTATGGCCGGCGCGGCGCGCGGCGAGTCTCGATCCGATTGTCGCTCTTCGCTACGAGTAGAATTCTCATTCGGAAGAAGTGAGAAGGACCCGCGGCAAACTGCCGCGGGTCCTTTTGCTTGCAGAGTCTCACATCTCTGCGGCGACTTCCGTGACTTGAATCATGCGAATTTTATGGAATTTGCTCCGCAAGCAGGCGAGAGGCATTTCACCCATCGCACGCAACAACAACAACAACAAGGTTCGAGTTCGGCGAGCAGAGCTTCATGTTGGTGCAGGGATGCGATTCAAACAAATTCAGATGATTCAAGTCAGGCTGTTGCTTTTTTTGTCCTATTTCGTGAGTGAGAACGTGAACGGGATCTGCACCATCGTCCTCACTTTGTGGCCACCAACTTCGCCGGGGCTGAAGCGATAGAAGGCGAGCGCGTTCTTTACCGCTTCGGCGAACAGCGGATGTGATGTGTCGACGATTTCGAGACCGCCCATCTCGGCGCGGCCGAGTGTGTCGACGACGAAGCGGACGGATACTTTGCCGTCGACGTGGCTCTGGCGGAGCGCGTCAGGATAGCGCGGCGCGCGAGCGTTGCCGAGGAGGCTTGGAATGCGCTCGACGGCGTCGGAGTTGACGACCCCGCCGGCGACGTATGTGCCCTTTGGTTCTGGAGCGTACGGCAACACTGGTCCAGCGCCACCAATTCGGAAAACGTCCGCAGGTACTTCCGGCGTATTGAGCTCGATGGGCGGCAGTCCTTTTGGCATGTCAGTCGGAATGATGACTGTCCGAAACGGTGTAGTCGGCGATTGGCGCTGCGACGGCGCCATGACATGCTCCATCTTCGGTGGCTCGGGCACGACAGGCAAATTGTAGATGATGTCGTGCATCTCCATGGGCGGCCTCGCGTCGCCCTTCGTTGCCATCGTGAGGGAGACCGCGCTGGCGATGATCACGCCGTGCAGCAGCACGCTTGCCATGGTGCTCCTGGTGCTGCGGGTGCGTTTGGCCTTTGACTCCACCAGTGTGTTGAACATGTTCAACTCCCAAGTCGAATGTCGTGGTTGATGCTCACCACGACGATACGACGCGCACCTTAGGGCCTCATGACGTGACCATTAGCGATCGATCGGGTCTTCATGACGTCTCGCTGAACGCCACATGAAGAAACGATGAACGGGAGCGCCGGCGATGCCGGCGCTCCCGTTCGAATTGCACGCGATCGATCAGGTGTTGCGATCGATTCTCGATTCGGCTTCGCCGACCTTGCGCTGCGCCTTGCCTTCCATCTCCTTCGCGGCGCCCTTGATCTCTTCGCTGTGGTTATCGGTGGCGTCGCCGACGTTCTTCCGAATCTTGCCGCCGACTTCCTTCGCCGCGCCCTTGACCTGGTTCTCGAAGCCGTCGGTGCCGAGATCTTTAGCCATTGTCGTATCCTCCAGAAGAGAGATAGTATTTTCGTCGTTCGAATGACCTCTACCAAGGCAAGCGATATGCCGCGGATCTCAGCGAGCACATCGGGCTGTGCGTAGTAGAGCGTACTGTTCATCCGTGAAGCGTCACACAGAAAACCGAATGGATCCAATCGAGTTGTCGAACTACGCGGGCCTCGGCGCAATCGGATTGTTGACGCTCAACATCCTGATCGGCCTGTTGCTCGCGACCAAATACAATCCCGTGCGACAGTGGCCGCATCGCCGCGTGAATACGGTGAAGCTGCACAACTTCACGGGATGGACGGCGCTCGCGCTCGTGCTCGTGCACCCTGCGCTGCTCCTGTTGCCGAATCGCGTGGACTTCACGCTGATCGACCTGCTCTATCCGATCAACGCGCCGAAGCAGCCGGTGGTGAACACGTTCGGCGCAGGGGCGGCGTACCTGCTGCTGATCGTCGTGATCACGTCGTACTTCCGCTTCCAGATCGGAAGGAAATGGTGGAAGCGCATTCACTTCACGACGTATGCGCTCTTTCCACTGTACGCGATTCATTCGATCCTCACCGAGCCAGCGCTCAAGGATCGGCCGATCGACTATCTCGATGGGGAGAAGGTGTTCGTCGAGTTGTGTGTGTTGGCGATCGTGATCGCGATCGGCGCGCGGGTGCGTTGGCAGGTGAAGCAGCCGCCGGCGAGGGTGCATCGCGAAAAGAAGAAACTCGCGGCGTGAGTTCATACTCGTCGCCTTGAGTTCATACTCGTCGCCTATCGAACGGTGGGGCGCCAGTTCGAGCTTGCAACTGTCTTGGGACGCGGACACAAACGGATTTGGACGGAGCGTGACGGAAACGACGGTGTGATGACCACCGTCGATATCCGTTCATTTTCCGTCCAGTTTTCGTTTGTGTCCGCGTATCAAATAGTTGGCGCCAGCCCGAGGTCGTTCACTGAGCTCGAAGATGCTCATGAGAAAGGACGTCGCCAATAAAGCCGACCACTGGCACGCGAGACTTGACTCCGATATATCGTCCGATATATCTTGGCTTCACCAACGATATATCGCTCTTGCGAGCGGAGGACTGTATGCGAGACGACTTCTTCACCTGGGCCTGCCGCCCCGACGGACACCACGCACGCGGCAAATGGGGATGGGACGCCAGCTTCATGAACGGCTTCTTCGGCAACGAAGGCCGACCCCGAGGCCGCTGGCGCGGCGGACGCATGTTCGAGCAGGGCGACCTGCGCTACGTCGTCCTCCGGCTGCTCGAGGAAAAACCCCGACACGGCTACGAGATCATCAAGGCTCTCGAAGAGCGCTTCGGCGGCGCCTACGCGCCCAGCCCGGGCACGGTCTATCCCACCCTCCAGCTCCTCGAGGATCTGGGCTACGCCCGGGTTGTCCCCGGACCGGAGGGAAAGAAGGTCTACGAAATCACCGACGAGGGCCGAGCCTACCTGGCGGAGAATCGGGAGACGGTGGACAACATCTTCGACCGCATCGCCAAGCTGGTCGGCCACTTCCTCGACGAGCCGATGGCCGAGGTACACGGAGCGTTCCGGCGAGTCGGCAAGGCGACGTACGGCCGAGCGACGGACGCGGTGCACGACCCCGCCCTGCTCAAGCAGATCACCGATATCCTCGATCGGGCAGCCAAGGAGATCGAGGCGCTGGCGGCGCACAAGTAACCGGTTTCGGCGGCCGGCGGCCTCATCGCCTGTGAATCGGGTGCACGTCACGTATGTTCCATCCAGGCCGGAGACCATCGTGTCTCCGGCCTGCGCCGTTTTGTGGCGCCACTCAGCTGAGCCCTTTTCGTCTCGATGTCGGCCCACGGCACCACCATTCACCCCGAGCGCGACGCGCCGCCTCCCTCCGGAAAGCGACTCGCCGTTCTCACCCTGACAGCGCTCGGTGTCGTCTACGGAGACATCGGAACGAGTCCACTCTACGCGCTCCGCGAATGCTTCAACGCGGAGTACGGAATTCTTCCCACCCCGTTCAACGTCATCGGGGTGCTTTCGCTTCTCCTCTGGTCCCTGATTCTCGTCGTCAGCGTGAAGTACATCGTCTTCATCCTGCGCGCCGACAACCGCGGTGAAGGCGGCATCCTGGCCTTGCTCGCGCTCCTGCTTCAGTCGAAGCGACGCACCGAGGACAAGAAGTACCGCATCATCCTGATCTCCCTCGGCCTCTTTGGGGCCGCACTGTTGTATGGGGACGGCGTCATCACCCCGGCGATCTCGGTGCTCGGCGCCGTCGAAGGGCTCGGCGTCGCGTCTCCTGCGTTGACGCATGCAGTCGTGCCGATCTCGGTGGTGATCCTGTTCGGGCTGTTCATGATCCAGCGGTTCGGCACCTCGAAGGTGGGTACGTTCTTCGGGCCGACGATGCTCATCTGGTTCGTGACCATCGGCCTGCTCGGAGTGCATGCGATTCTCAAGCATCCCGAAGTGCTGAACGCGGCCAATCCGTGGCACGGCATGCAGTTCTTCGGCGCGCATGGACTCGCGGGATTCCTGACGCTGGGCGCGGTGGTACTCGTCGTCACCGGTGGCGAGGCGCTGTATGCCGACATGGGGCACTTCGGCAAGCGGCCCATTCGCGTCGCGTGGTTCACCTTCGCGCTTCCGGCGCTGCTGCTCAACTATCTCGGCCAGGGAGCGCTGCTCCTCGAGACGCCAAAGGCAGCAGCGAATCCGTTCTACCTGCTCGCGCCCGCGGCGCTGCAGGTGCCGTTGCTCATCATCGCGACGGCAGCGGCGATCGTCGCATCACAAGCGCTCATCTCCGGTGCGTTCTCACTCACGCAGCAGAGCGTGCAGCTCGGCTATTCGCCGAGGATGCAGATCATCCACACGTCGGAGAATGAGCCGGGGCAGATCTACATCCCGGAAGTGAACTACGCGTTGATGGTCGGTTGCCTGGTGCTGGTGCTCGCGTTCAAGAACTCCAGCGCGCTGAGTGCCGCGTACGGCATCGCGGTGACGGGCACGATGGCGATCACCTCGCTGTTGTTCGCCGTGGTTGCGCGAAGCCGGTGGAACTGGAGCTTGCCGCACGTCATCGTGCTCACGGCCGCCTTTCTCGCGCTCGACCTGTCGTTTCTCGTCGCGAACGTCGTGAAGATCGAGCATGGCGGGTGGGTACCGGTGGCAATGGCGCTCGGCGTATACGTGTTGATGAGCACGTGGAAGCGCGGACGCGCAGAGCTCAATGACATCCAGTCGGAGCGCTCGCTTCCGCTCGACCTGTTCCTTGCCGATCTCGAGCGCAAGCCACGTGTGCGCGTGCGTGGAACGGCGGTATTCATGACGTCCAACTCCGACGGCACGCCCGTGGTGCTGCTGCACCATCTCAAGCACAACAAGATGCTGCACGACACCGTGGTGCTGCTCAGTGTGCAGACGAAGGGCATTCCCGAGGTCACGGACGACCAGCGCTTGACGGTGGAGTCACTTGGCCACGGCATCCATCGTATAGTTGCGACGTTCGGCTTCATGGAATCGCCGGACATTCCGTTGGTGCTCAAGGGTGCGGAGGCGCATGGCATTGGGCTGCCGGCCATGGGGACGTCCTACTACCTCGGACAGGAAAGGCTGGTGCTCACCGGTCACGCACGGATGATGCGATGGCGCAAGAAGTTGTTCGCGTTCATGTCGCGCAATGCGCGCTCGGCGACGGAGTTCTTCATGCTACCGCCGAACCGCGTTGTCGAGCTGGGCGCGCAGATCGAGTTTTAACTGGCAACGACCATGACTGACGCAGTTCGCTACACAGTTCCCGTCGCACTCGAAGAGCACGGACATCCGCCGGCGCACCCCACGGGACGCCGGCTTGCGTTGCTCACCGTCACGGCGCTCGGCGTCGTGTATGGCGACATCGGGACGAGCCCGCTCTACGCACTGCGTGAGTGCTTCAAGCCGGAATACGGCATCCACCCGACGACAGCGAACGTTCTCGGCGTCCTGTCGCTGATCGTGTGGTCGTTGCTGATCGTCGTCAGCATCAAGTACATCGTTTTCATCCTCCGCGCGGACAATCGCGGCGAGGGCGGTATTCTCTCGCTGTTGGCGCTGTTGCTTCAACAGAAGCGGCGCGATGACGACAAGAACAAGCGGTTCATCCTGATCGGCCTCGGGCTGTTCGGTGCGTCGCTGCTCCTCGGCGAAGGGGTGATCACGCCGGCCATCTCGGTGCTCAGCGCCGTGGAGGGGCTCGAGGTGGGAAGTCCTGCACTCGTGCGGCTCGTCGTGCCGATCACGGTGATCATTCTCTTTGCGTTGTTCATGGCGCAGCGGTTCGGAACGGCGCGTGTGGGTTCGGCGTTCGGGCCCATCATGGTCGTGTGGTTCCTCACGATCAGCGTTCTTGGCATTCGCGCCATCGCGCTCGTGCCTGGCGTGATGTGGGCGATCAATCCGTGGCATGGTATCCAGTTCTTCATGGCCCACGGGACGGCTGGGTTTCTCACGCTCGGCGCCGTGGTGCTGTGTATCACCGGATGTGAAGCGCTCTACGCCGACATGGGACACTTCGGGAAGCGTCCTATTCGCATCGCGTGGTTTGCCGGTGCGCTGCCGGCGCTGATGCTCAACTACTTCGGCCAGGGTGCGCTGCTGCTTCGCGAGCCTGCCGCGGCGAGCAACCCGTTCTACCTGCTCGCGCCGTCGGCGTTTCAATGGCCACTGCTCATCATCGCCACCGCCGCGGCGATCGTCGCCTCGCAGGCGCTGATCTCTGGCGCGTTCTCGCTGACGCAGCAGAGCATTCAGCTCGGCTATTCACCGCGCATGCAGATCATCCACACGTCGGATCGTGTGGCTGGACAGATCTACATTCCGGAAGTGAACAAGCTGTTGATGATCGGCTGCCTGATTCTCGTGGTGTGGTTCAGGAGTGCGAGCGCGCTGAGCGCCGCGTACGGCATCGCGGTGACGGGCACGATGGCCATCACGAGCATCCTGTTCGCTGTCGTGGCACGCGGGCGGTGGGGTTGGTCCAAGCCGCGCGTGTTGATGCTCACCGGTGCATTCCTGCTCGTCGACCTGTCCTTTCTCCTGGCGAACGTGGTGAAGCTGAGACATGGCGGCTGGGTGCCGCTCGTGCTCGCGATCAGCGTCTACACGTTGATGAGCACATGGAAGCGCGGGCGCATGCAGCTGAACGAGATCCAGGAAAAGAATGCGCTGCCGCTCGACGTCTTCCTCACGAGTCTCAGCCGGAATCCTCCTGTGCGGGTCAAGGGCACGGCGGTGTTCATGACGTCGTCGATGGAAGGCGCACCGGTGGTGCTGCTGCACCACCTGAAGCACAACAAGGTCCTGCACGAGACGATCGTGCTGTTGAGCGTGCAGACGCGCGGCATCCCCGAGGTTCCTGTCGACAACCGCGTGACGGTCGAGCCACTTGGTCTCGGCTTTTTCCGCGTCATCGCGGCGTTCGGTTTCATGCAGTCGCCGAACATCCCCGAGGTGCTCGCGCAGGCCGCGAAGGCCGGCGTGGCCATTCCGCCGATGGATACGTCGTACTACCTGGGACGCGAGCGGCTCGTCCTCACCGGAACGGCAAAGATGACGAAGTGGCGGAAGCGTCTCTTCGCCATCATGTCACGCAACGCGCGCTCGGCGACGGAGTTCTTCCAGATTCCGCCCAATCGCGTGGTCGAGTTGGGAGCGCAGATCGAGTTCTAGCGGCGGCGCATGACGAACGTGCCGCCGCCGCCGAGGAATGACTCGGCGATCCACGTGCCGCTGGCGTCATTGGCGTCGAACCTCCCGGAGAGTCGAACCGCGTAGCGTGGCGTCTCGGGGTTGAGGACGATGTATACCGAGTCACGTTCCTGCATCGAGTTGCCGCGCTGCGAGCTGGCGACACGCGCCACGAGGTCGGGCACGCCCGCGTCGCTCGGCGGAAATCCGAGCGCTCCCAAGTCGACGTGAAAGACGCCCATGTGCGTCGGTGCGCTCATCTGCTCGAATGACAGCGGCTCCGCGCCGCGTTCGAGTAGCGCAACGGTGCCGGCGACGCTGCGCGGAAGCTTCCGGGTGTCAGTGGACAGCGAGAGCGGACGTTCGAGCACGAACGTGATGTCCCATGTACCGACGAGCCGGCCGGCGACTGATTCGTCGATCGCCGGCGTATGCGCTGAGCCGTTGCTGCATCCGAGAACGGCGAGAAGTGCGGCCGCTGACGTTGTGATGCGACGAAAAGTGTTCATGTGCGTAGGCCTTCTGTTGGTAGCTCGATCACGAGCGTGTCGTTGGTTCGCTCGACAGTTCCGTCATGCGCCTTCACGACGCGCACGGCGGCCGCCCATCGAACCGTGGCGTGAGCGGATCCGACATTCGTGGCGATGATCCGTATGAGCGCTCCATCGCGATCGACGTCGATCCTGGCGCGTGCGTCGCGCTCGGCACTGCCGAGCGATGACCTGAGAATGGTGACGAGTGCGTCCTGTAGCAGCGCGCGGTCACCGATGACGGCGGGAAGAAGCGGAGCGACGTCGATCTCGAGCGTCGCGCCAGCGCTTTCGGCGGCAGCCAGGAGCATCGGACGCAAGGCGTCGATGACGTCGGACGGCTTCATGCGGTCGCTGCGCAGTGGACGCTCACCGAGATCGAGCTCGGCGATCTGCCGAAGGCTGAGCATGTCGGCATCAGCCGCCTCGGCGGCAGCGCGCGCGGCGCCGAGCATTTCCTCCTGATTCTCGTTCAGGTCACCGAAGCGATTTTCAAGGAGGATGTGCAGCGGAAGCCGAACCTCCTCGAGCCGTCTGGTGGATGCGTCGGCGATGGAGGCGAGCAATCGCGCGTAGTTCTCGATCTCGT
Organism: Gemmatimonadota bacterium; assembly: GCA_028287345.1. Classification (GTDB taxonomy): domain Bacteria; phylum Gemmatimonadota; class Gemmatimonadetes; order Gemmatimonadales; family Gemmatimonadaceae; genus AG11. The sequence goes on along the minus strand of JAQBPV010000011.1, from coordinate 4,097 downwards.
CGATCTCGTCTGGTGGGTCGGGTATTTTTTCTTGCACCATGGCGCTGCCGCTGCTGGCGAGCCGCTCGAGCCGCTGCGCGACGAAGCGCGCGTTCGACCACGTCAGCACGAGCGAGGTGAGAACCGCGAATATGCCGCCAACGATCACGACTTCTGGTGCAGCGCGCCCATACTCTCCCCAGCACATCAGGCTGGCGAGCAACAGTACACCGAGTATCGCCGGTGCCACGGCGAGATGGAGTCGATGGCTGATCTTCACGGCCGGTCTCCCGACGGAGTGGCCAGATCGAACGAGACGACAAGTACGTCGAGCCCGTCGGTATTGTTCACGAGACGCTCGACGACCGAGCCCTTCGTGAGATGGTGAAGGCGAGATCGCCTGCTCTGTCCGACGATGAGGAGCGTGACACCTTTCTTCATGGCGAACCGGCAAAGAGCCACGGCAACGTCCTCGCCTTCGAGCTTGACTACCTCGGCTCCCATCGACTGCGCGAGCTGGATGTTCGCGACGAGATGGCGCTGCACCGTGCTGTCGATGCGGTCGGCGCGTTCGTCGCTCGTCTGCACGTAGACGCAATACCAGTCCGAATTCAGCCGTCCGGCGATACGGCTCGCTTTGCGCAGCAGCGCCGCGGTGTATGGCGGATTGCTGGACATGGCGACGAGTACGCGTTCGACTGTACGCGGTGCGGTCGACGGAACCTCACCGCTTTCTCGACGCACGATCTCTTCGCGCGAGCGGTCGACCGCACCCGCGACTTCGCGCAGTGCGAGCTCCCGAAGCGTGGTGAGATTCTCGTCCGTAAAGAAGTTGCGGAGCGCGGCGTCGATTTTGTCTGGTGTGTAGATCTTGCCTTCGCGGAGGCGTTGCCGGAGATCTTCGGCGGAGATGTCCAGGTTCACGACCTGGTCGGCCGAGGCGACGACCCAATCGGGGACGGTTTCGCGAACGGTGACGCCAAGTGTCGAGGCGATGACGTCGTTGAGCGATTCGACGTGCTGCACGTTCACTGCGGAGATGACGTTCACGCCCTCGTCGAGGAGCTGCATCACGTCCTCCCAGCGCTTGCGATGGCGAGCACCGGGCACGTTGGTGTGAGCCAGCTCGTCTACGACCGCTACCTGCGGATGTCGCGAGATGACGGCATCGACATCCATCTCTTCGAGCGTCACGCCACGGTATTCGATCTTCAGCCGCGGAACGACCTCGATGTCGCGAAGTTGTGCCTCCGTGTCCGCGCGCCTGTGCGTCTCGACGAACGCGATCGCGACGTCGACGCCTCGGCGGCGAAGCTCGTGCGCCTCGTTGATCATGCGGTACGTCTTTCCCGTGCCGGCCGCCGAACCGATGTACAGCTTGAGCTTCCCCCGCTCCTGTCGCTTGACGAGCGCGAGGAAGTCGGGGTCGCTCCGTGACTCACGGCGCCGCTCGACGGGATTCACGACCTACATCCTGAAGTTGATGGCGGCAGTCAGGAGCGTCTGCGTCTTCACACCGTCCGGCGTGAAGGGTTCGCTGCTCGGGAATCCGTCGGCCGCCGTCGTCGTCCCGCGGGGTCCGGCGAAATACGGCACATTGCTCTTTCTCGACATCACCTCGAAGCGGAAGGCCATGAAGTCCGTCGGCATGATGTCGAACGTGCCGGTGACTCCACCGATCTTCAGCGAGTTCTGGTCGTCGCTGGCTGAATACGCCGCCGGTGGCGAGAGATAGCGCGTAGGGTTCGTGATGAACTCGCCGCGCATAGTGAACGCGAGCTTGTCCTTGTTGAACCAGACGCGATTTGCTGCGGCGAGCCCCAGCATGTAGACGGAGTCGGCGGTCGCGCCGCCGCCGGTCTGGAAACCGACGTGATTGTTGATGGAGAATGCCGCCTTGGTGACACCCGACGATGTCGGGTTGTTGTAGTAGCGGCCGAGGATGCTCTGGTCGCTGTGGAAGCGTTTGCGTTCCGGGATGCCGGGCGTGTCTTCGCCGTAGTAGACATTCGTGATGAAACCGAGGCTCTCCGACGGTCGATAGTAGATCGACGTCCCGACACTCGGCGCCGAGTTGAATTTTCCGTAGGTCTGAAAGCCGTTCATGATCCACGGCTCGATTTTCAGCTTCTCGTTGGGGAAGTACTGCACGCGTACACCTTGGAAGTAGAAGGGCGTGAAGTCGCAGACCAGCGAGCGGTGGTAGTTCCAGTTCTCGGCGAGCAGGTAGCTCTCGAGCCCGATGTACGACATGAAGATTCCCGCCTCGACGTTGACTCCGTAGTCCTTGTCGAAGTGGTAGCCCACGGTCGCCTCGCGGATGTTGTGGAGGTTCTGCATCGTGAGATTCTTGCCGCGAGGTGCAGTACCGTCGAGATCCTGGACGATGTTCAGCATGCTGCCGGTTTGCACGCTGAGATTGCCGAGCACGTTCCTGTAGTTCACCTGGATGCCGACGCTGGCCAGGTTGATCATGAACTCGTTGTGGCGTCCGATGGTCGCCGAACCGACGAGCGTGTTGTCGCGCGGCTGGTTGGTCGAAAAGGCATAGTAGGTGTCGATGTACACGCTGGTCGTGATGAACTTGCTGAAGGCCAGCGGGAAATCCTTTTGTCGGCTCTGGCCGTTCATCCAGGTGAAATCGCCAAAGGCAAATGAGACCTTGGGTGCGGCGCTGTCGGGAGCCGCCTGTGCTAGCGGAGCGACGAAGGCAGTCACTGTACCGATACCTGCCAGGAGCGCAACGCCGAGTGATCGGCGAGAGAGAATCGGTGTCACGTAGTTCACTGTGTCCGAGAAGTAGTTGTTGGCGCGCCGTGCGAGCGCGGCATCGCGCTGTCGAGCGCGATGTTGAGGAGCAGCACGTTGACGCGCGGCTCGCCGAAGAATCCGAACTGCCGGCCTTCGGTGTGTGCAGCGACGAGCGCCTGAACTGCGGCCGGCGTCGCATGGCGCGCGGTGGCCACGCGCGCGACCTGCAGGTGTGCGTTGGCGGGGGAGATATGTGGATCGAGACCAGAAGCCGACGCGGTCACCATGTCGCCGGGGATCTCACCCTTCTTCACGCCGTCGGCAGCGATGACCGCCGCGATATTCTGCCCGATGAGCGTGTCGGCGAGCCTGCGGTCGGTTGGTCCCTTGTTGGTGCCGCCAGACGCCGTTCCGTCGTACGCCGAGGCCGAGGGGCGGGAGTGGAAGTACCAGGGCTGCGTGAACGTCTGGCCGATCAGCTCACTGCCGACCACCTTGCCGTTCATTTCGACGAGCGAGCCGTTCGCCTGACGGCGAAACAGCGTCTGCGCGGCGCCGGTGACGATCCCCGGATATGCGAACCCGGTGATGATGCACAATGCGATCGCCATCACGATGGCCGGCCGGATGAGTTTTCTGATCATCTTCCTGTCCTAGACGAGATGAGCGAACACGAGCAGCACGTCGATCAGCTTGATACCTACGAATGGCACGACGAGACCGCCGAGCCCGTAGATGACGAGATTGCGCCGCAGGATCAGCGACGCGGCTGCGGGCCGATAGCGCACACCGCGCAGCGCCAGCGGAATCAGCGCGATGATGATGAGCGCGTTGAAGATCACGCTCGCGAGGATCGCCGACTGCGATGAATGCAGCCGCATGATGTTGAGCGCCTGCAGCGGCGGATATGTCGCCACGAACATCGCGGGGATGATCGCGAAGTACTTCGCGACATCGTTCGCGATTGAAAAGGTCGTCAACGAGCCGCGCGTCATGAGCAATTGCTTTCCGATCTCCACCACCTCGATCAGCTTCGTTGGGTTGGAGTCGAGGTCGATCATGTTCCCTGCTTCCTTCGCCGCTTGCGTGCCGGTGTTCATCGCGACACCCACGTCGGCCTGCGCGAGTGCTGGCGCGTCGTTGGTGCCATCGCCTGTCATCGCGACGAGCTTGCCGCCGGCCTGCTCACGCTTGATCAGCGACATCTTGTCTTCCGGTGTCGCCTCGGCGAGGAAGTCATCGACGCCGGCTTCCCGCGCGATCGCGGCGGCCGTGAGCGGGTTGTCGCCGGTGATCATCACCGTGCGAATGCCCATGGCGCGCAGGCGGTCGAACCGCTCGCGCATGCCGCCCTTCACGATGTCCTT
>JAQBPV010000306.1 GCA_028287345.1 Gemmatimonadota bacterium | reverse complement strand
GAGATGACGTTGCGCTCCTTCACGTACTTGGCGATGACCCGCACCGCATTGCCATACGACCGTGGGTGCGGAAGGCCGAGGTCGTCGCCACCGCCCGCCTTCGCGGCGGCGCCGGCGTCGCTGCCGATGCTGATCCATGGAAAGCGGAGTGCCGTCTCGATGTCCCCTTCGCTCATCATATAGTAGATGGCCATGACTCGGCCGCTCCCCTGCGCCACGAAATCGAAGGCGACGTCGGCGGGGTCCCTGCCGAGCTCCTTGCCGATTTGCGCGAGCGACTTGCCGTTGAATCGGTCGTTCTGCGGATTGCGCGCGTTTGCCAGCACGACGCCGTCCCACCCGCCGGCCGCCTCGACGATGTTCCACCATCCCGGCACGCCTGTCTTCTGTTCGGCCTTGAGCCGCGTGCGAATCGTGGGATTCGCGAGCCGAGCGAGCAGGGAATCCCTGCCGCCGTCGAAGGCCCAGCTGGGAATCGTCGCCTCGAGTCCCGTTCCGCCAGCCGTATAGACATACATGTCAGCCGCAACGTCGACATTGCGCGCTCGTGCCGCATCGATCACGCGGCGCAGCGAATCCATCAGCACACCCCAGCCGGGACGATACGCGACCTTGAGATGAAAGATCTCGACAGGCATGCCTGCCTCTTCGCCGATCCTGATCGCCTCTTCCACCGACTGCACGACTTCCTTACCCTCACCGCGAATGTGGCTCGCGTAGATGCCGCCATAGCGCGCCGCCGCCTTGCCGACTTCGATCAACTCGCTCGTCGTCGCATAGCTGCTCGGCGGGTAGATCAGCGCCGTAGTCATTCCCATCGCGCCGCCGCGCATCGCCGTATCGACGATTGCACGCATGCGATCGAGCTCCGCGCTCGTCGGCGCGCGTGACGACATCCCCAGCACGGCGACGCGGGCCTGCGTCTCGCTGAAGTAGCTGCCGAAGTTGATGCTGATGCCCTGCTGCTCGAGCTGCCTGAAGTAGCTCGCGACTTCGCTCGCCGGCACAGGCGTGCCACCCTCACCGCCAATCGCCGTCGTCACGCCCATCATCAGCTTGTTCTCGGCGAGTGGATTCCGTCGGAGCACGCTCCCCGACTGGTCCATCACGTCGATCCACCCCGGCGACACATATTTGCCACGGGCGTCCAGCTCGACGCGTCCCTGTTCGCGGACGACGCCGATCTTTGCGAAGCGTCCGTTCTTGATAGCGACGTCGGCGAGAATCCACGGATTCCCAGATCCGTCAAGCACGCGACCGTTACGGATGACGACGTCATATCCCGCGCTTTGCGCAGCAACCAGCGCCGGCGCGGTGGCCAGTAGAGCTGCGAGACCGACGACGCGCCATGATCTCATGGAAAGCGAACCAACACGCTCTCGAGGGGGATCTCGCCGCGCCGCGTCTTGGGCGTCTCGCGCGTGCAGCCGATGTTGAACGTGCGGCAGCGACCAACGATCTCGAACGAATCCAAACCATACGGCACACCTTCACTGCCGAGTGGAGAATTGCCGTCGGAGATGTGGAAGTGGAGATGCGGCTCCGTCGAGTTGCCCGTGTTGCCAACGAGACCGATCACCTGGCCCTTCTTCACCGTATCGCCAACCTTCACGAGAATTGCGCCTGGCTTGAGGTGCGCGTAGAACGCATATCGGCCGCCGCCGATGTCGATGATGACGTGATTCCCGCCGACCGTTTCGAGCGTGATGGGCACGGCACGCGAGCTCACGCCTGGCACATTCTCGGGAAGACCATCCTTCACCGCCACGACACGTCCGTTCGCCACAGCGAGCGCGTCATTCCCTTCGGCGATGTAGTTCTCGTTCTTGAGACGATCTCCCGAGTACGTACTGTCGGTGTCGTTCACGCGCACCCAGTCGATGGCGAAGCGCTGTGCGATCGAGGGCGCGCCGCCAATCGGTATCAGCGCACGCCGATGCCCCGACCGCGCCGATGGCCCGTTCCCAGCCAGCCATGTTCCACCGCGAAGTGGTGGCCCGATGTCGCTGCCCATGCGCAACACGGACACGACAGCACCCTCGAGTTCTTGCGTGCGCGTGCTGTCGCCGGTTCCTTGCTCGACCTTCACGCGATTCCGGATGGACGCTGGGGCCGATCGTGCATCGACCGGCACCCAGAGATAGACCACGGCGCGCGTGCCTCCGGCGATCTTCGCGCGATCCGACGCCGGAACGGTCTGTCCTGGCCGAGCGATGCTTTGCGTCAGCGCACTGTCGGCCAATGTGAAGAGGGTGGCGTCACCTGACAGCACGTCGACGCTCTTCAGCGTCATCGGCTGCCCGCTGAAGTTCGTGACGTGCAACTCGTACGTCAGGAACGAGCCACTTTCTGCGGTGCCGAGTGTCGGCGCTTTCGGAACGCGCAGCTCCAGCGACGGCGGCAAGATCGCCTGAGCCGACGCAATCCCTCCGGCACAGGCGCCGTAGGCGATTGCGCCGAAGAGAGCACGACGCCATGTGCAGACGGCGGACATGTGGATCAAGCGCCCTTGGCGATCGTTGGATTGTTGATGCGCTCGACGTCGGGCAGCGGGAAGCACGTCTGTGTTCCGTACAGGCCGCCGTACTGATACGTCGCGCCGGCCGCCGGCGTGAATGGCAGGCCGTACCGCCGGATGTCGCCAAGGCGGTGTCCTTCGACGAAGAATTCGCGACGACGCTCTTCGATGATCTGTGCTTTGACCGTCGCCGCAGTGGCGCCGGGCAGGAGTGCGAAGGTGGGCAGGCCAGTCGTGCGCGAACGAGCGTTGTTGATCGCCGTTACGGCCGCAGCAAAGTCACTCGTCGCCGCAGCGTTCTCGGCGATGATCAGCTGCGCTTCGGCATAGCTCGCGATGCGCATCGGCGAAGCATTGGTCGATGCCTTGGCGGGCAGGAAGAGACGCGAACCAGTCGCCGTCCCGTTGCGGGCGAGATCCGTGACGGCGACGCGTGGATCCTGCGTGGTGCCGCCAGGAATGAGCACGTTCCGGAACGACGTGTCGACCGTCGAGAATGAGCTCTGCGAGATGTTGATGAAGAGCGTGTTCTGGCGCCGAGCGTTGATTGCGTCGGGCGATGTGTTCAGGACGAACGTCGCGGGAACGAGCGCGGCGTCGGCAGCCGCGGCGGCCAGGTTCGCCGTCTCACCCAGGTCGAGAAGTGCTCGCGCCCGACCGACGCGCGCGAGATTGAGCGTCGTTGCGTCGTTGGCCGCCGTCGCCGCGGCGATCGCCTTGTCGAAGCGGATCTTTGCTTCGGCAAACAGCGCCGCAGGCTGGATCTCCGGCCCGAGGTTGATGGCCGCCGAGCACATGCTCTCGCCGAGCAGAATCAAGCTATAGCCGGCATACGCGTAACTCTGGCCAATCAACTTGGTCCGGTTCGGCACATCGGCATCGGTCCACACCTCGAGGTAGGCGGCAGCGGTATCCGCCGTTGCTCGCGACGTGGACAGCGGCGTGTAGATGCCTGGCTGCTGTGTGGTGCTCGGCGTCGCGGCGCAGTTATTGGTGCCGTAGGTGGCGTTCGTCAGCACCCGACGCGCGTCGTAGTCGAAGTTGGCGGTATTGGAGATGCCGACAGAAAGTTCGTCGGTAAAGAGCCCGCTGCCGATGACGTAGCGCGCATAGGCGCACTCGAAGTCTCCGATGGCTCCATTCACGATCAACTGCGCATTGCCGGGGACGTACAGCGTGCTGCCGGAAAGCGCTCCTGGATTCTCTTGCGCCAGGCTCGTGATGTCCGTGCATGCGATGACCGACGCGGTGGCCATCAGGCTGAGTGCGAGCGCTGCGCCCAGGTGACGACGATGAGTGAGGAGTCGCATGGTCAGAACTTGAGGGTGAAGGACACGATGAACCGGCTGAGCGGCGGCGTCACGGCCTGGTCGCCCGTGGCGGCGGTCGTTGCGACGTTGTTCAGGTTCACTTCGGGATCGAGTCCCGCGTAATCCGTCCAGGTGTGAAGATCACGGCCGGCGAAGGTGATCGACGCCGAGTTGTATCCGCGCAGCAGCGCTGGCGGCAGCGTGTACGTCAACGACACCTCGCGCAGCTTCGTGAAGGATCCGTCCTGGTAGTACTGATCGGTGATCCCCTGTGCCGCTGCCGTACCAACGCGCTCGGCGAGGTACACGGGGTCGAACTCGAGTGGGTAGTAGTTCGCGCGGCAGAGCGGGGCGCCCACGGCACCCGTACAGCGCAACTGCTCGTTGTTGTTCGCCACGCGATTGCCGCGCTTGAAGTCCACCAGGCCGTATAGCCGGAAGTGACTGAGGAACGTGAAGGTGTTCGCGACGGAGCCAGAGACCTTCGGCGTCGGCGTGCCGATGAAGACGAACGGTGCGCTGGCGCATGCCACGGCAGGCTTGCCCTCACCACCGTCGCAGAGGACGTTCGTCGCGAGGTTGGTCGTTGGATCGCGATCTGCCGACACCACGCGCTTCGTGTAGATGCCGCCGATCGGGCCACCGACGACGTTCGTCTGGCCGGCGCTCAGCACCACGCCGCCGATGCCACCGAGATCCTTGATGACGTCCTTGTTGGTGCCGACGTTGCCGACGATGTCCCACGCGAAGTTTTTCCGCGACACGGCCTGCAGCGTCGCGAGCAACTCGATTCCCTTATTGTCTACTCGCCCCAGGTTCGCCGGCGTGGCCACGTAGAACCCACTCGACGGCGCCACGGGCTGATTGATGATCACGTCGGTCGTCTTCTTGTTGAAGTACGTGAAGTCGAGACCGAGCCGATCGAACACCTGCGTCTCGAATCCGAGCTCGACTTCGCTGCCGCGCTCCGGCTTGAGATTCGTGTTGCCGATCGAGTTCGGGGTCACGGCGCTCGTGCCACCGGGACCCTGCGCCGGGCTGAACGTGCGCAGCGCAGAGAATGCCGCCGGCTGACGGCCCGACTGTCCATACGCGCCGCGCAGCCGCATCGAGTTCAGGATGCCGTTCTGCTTCCAGAACGGCTCTTCACTCAGTACCCACGAAGCGCTGACTTTCGGATAGGTCACCCACTTCAGCTTGTCGCCGAACGCCGAGTTGTTGTCGACGCGTAGGCCGGCGGTGAGATAGAGCCGCTCGCGCCATCCGAACTGCTGCTGTCCATAGGCGCCGATCGTCGTATTCAGCGTCTGCGTCTGCGTCGAGGTGGCAGGCGAAGACGCCGAGTTTACCGTCTCGACGCCGAGTCCGGGGAAGCCGGTGCCGCCGAGGAAGCTCGCGTTGAGCTCCGTGCGATAGAACTGTCCACCCACGGACGTCGCGGAGCTCAGCCCCGGGCTGACGTTCACCTTCGCGCTCGCCGTGTATTCCGACGACACGATGGTGTTGTGCCGCAGTGTCTGGCCGATCGATCCGCCCGCCGCAACGGCGCCGATCAATGCCACCTGTGACGGCAGGGACGTGAAGTGTTCGATCGCGCGGCTGTCGTCGCCGGTTTCGTCCACACCGACGATCACGTGGTGCGTGAACCACGTCGTGGGACGATGCGTGATCGTCGCGCTGCCCACAAAACGGCGAACCCCCTGTGCGTTGTCGTACAGCGTCTGCGGAATGTCGGGCGTGAAGCCCGGATAGAACCCGCGCCCACCCGGGAAGACCAAGGGATGTCCGACGATGGCACCAAGCAACGGCGACGCCCCGACGTCTGCACCGAGGTGGCTCGACAGCGAGACGTAGCCGAGGCTCGACGAGAAGTCGAGGTTCGGCGACGGCTGCACGTTGAGGTTTGCGCGGAACGTGCCCTGCCGAAGTGAATTGTTCGGCTCGACACCGAGATCATTCTCGTAGCTCGTCGACGCGTAGAACGTCAGCGCCTCTCGGCCACCCGAGAGCGACGCGTTGTACTTGCGCGTCTGGCCGGTTTTGTAGACAGGCCTGCCGCTATCCGCTTCGGCCTGGATGCCGTTCCACGCGATGATCGCCCCGCTTGCATTCTTCGCATAGTTGGTGGGCACTCGGCCCGCCGCATCGCGCAGGAAAATCGTACCCTCTTCGACGTTGATGGTCGTCGAAGGCTTGTTTCCCGCCGATCCCTTCTTCGTGATGATCTGGATCACGCCGTTCGCTGCCTCGGTGCCGTAGATCGTCGCGGCGGCGGGGCCCTTGATGATCTCGATGCTCTCGATGTCCTCGGGGCTGATGTCGTTCAACCGTCCGGAGACGTTGGACGCCTGACCACCCAGTCTGCCCGGAGGCGCAACGGGACCAGCGCTCGTGGCGTTGTTCACGCGCACTCCGTCGACGAACAGCAGCGGCGAGTTGTCGAGACCGATGCTGTTGCGTCCGCGAATCTGGATGGACGGTCCTGCGCCCAGTCGTCCGGTGGTCGACGCGATGATCACGCCGGGTGCGCGCGCGCCGATGAGCGAGCTCACGCTCTGCGCGGCCGACTTGGAGATGGCGTCGTCGGCATTGATCGTTGACACCGCGTTGCCGATCGAGCGGCGAAGCTCGCCACCCGCCGTACCGGTGACGACGACCTCGTCGAGTGCCGCGGCGGCCGGCTCGAGGTCGAAGTTCACGACCTGATCGCCAGTGACGTTGGCGGTGTGTCGCTGCGTCGCGTAGCCAATGCGTCTCGCCGAGACCACCGGGCTTCCACTCGGCACTCCGCCGATGCGGTAGCGACCGTCGGCGGACGTCTGTGCGCCGAATCTCGTTCCGACGATCGTCACTGAGGCGCCGGCCACCGGCTGCTTGCTTCGCGCGTCGGTGACCATACCGGTGATGATTGCGGTGCCCTGCTGCAAGGCGTGCGCGGGACGTGCGGCCGTCACACTGATCGTCGCGGCCACGAGCGCCACGGCAACCAGCGATCTGCTCATGAGATGCTGCCTAAACCGTGTTCGCATTGCGAGCTCCTGTGAGTGATCAAGACCCGGTGGGACGCCACGCCGGCCCGCGCACGATGCGCCCGGGTTTCGCCCCTGTGTGCCGGCCGTCGCGCACGACTTCGACGCCGTTGATGAGCACCACGTGCATGCCCGTCGAGAGCTGCAATGGCTTCTCATAGGTGGAGTTCTCCTGAATGCGCAGTGGATCGAACACGACGACGTCCGCGTACATGCCGGGTCGCAGCAGGCCACGATCCGGTATGAGCAACCGCTCTGCGACGGCACTCGTCATCTTGCGGACGGCATCCTCGAGCGGAATCACCTTCTCGTCGCGCACGTACTTGCCGAGGATGCGCGGATACGTCCCGTAGGAGCGCGGATGCACGAGTGCCTTCGTGCTGTCGGGATCGGATCCCCCAGCGTCGGTGCCGATCTTCATCCACGGCTGCTTGAGCTGCAGCTTGACGTTGTCCTCGTTCATGAGGAAGTACATCGTCCCGATGTCGCGCTTCTCGGTGCGCAGAAGCTCCATCACGGTGTCGAGCCAATCCTTTCCCATCGCTGCGGAGATTTCGCCCAGACGATGACCCGACCACTTCTGGAGCGAGGGGTCGCGCAGTGCAGCGACCATCACGCCCTGTGGCGTCGCCTGCTCGCAGAGGCTCTCCCAGAAGCTTGTCGGCTTCGCCACTTCGGCGCGGATCTTCGCACGCGCCTCGGGATCGTTGATGTTCGCGAACAACTTGCCGTCGGCAGACGCAGATGGCGGCAGGCACGCGGCCAGTCCGGTTCCACCGGCGGTGTACGGATACATGTTCGCCTGCACGTCGAAGCCCGCGGTGCGTGCGGAATCGATCTTGGCGATCATCGCGACTTCCTTCTTCCAGTTCGCCGTACCTGCCGCCTTGAGGTGATAGATCTCCACTGGCACGCCACCTTCGCGACCGATGCGGATCGCCTCGTCCATGGCCTCGAGCACCTGATCGGCTTCGGAGCGCATGTGCGTGATGTAGATGCCGCCATAGGGCGCCATCGCCTTCACGATCTCGATCAGCTCCTCCGTGCTGGCGTAGTTGCCGGGCGGATAGATGAGCGCCGTGCCGAGTCCGAATGCGCCGTCCTCCATCGCGTTGCGCATCGCGCCACGCATCGCGTCCATCGCTGCCGGGCTGGCCGCGCCCATGTGCATCCCCATCCCATATGAGCGCAGCGTGCTCGCGCCGACGAACGATCCAACGTTCGGTGAGATGCCGTGCGACTCCATGGCGCGCAGCCACGCGTCGAAGCCGCGCGCACCCATGAACCGACGCGCAGTCGCCGTCGCCGCTGCAGGTGCGTCCGCCAATGAGAGCTCGCTGATCGGCGCCCCGGTGTACGCTTCGCCGAAGATTTCCGTGGTGATCCCCTGCGTCACCTTGCTCACGTCACGTCCGTCGCCGGAGACGTAGTTGCCACCCGCCTGGATGTCGATGAAGCCCGGCGCGACGACCATTCCCGTCGCGTCGATGCGACGCCGCGCCGCGCCACTCAGCGGCGATCCGCGCCGCGCGATCCTTACGATGCGGTCGCCGCGAATCGCGACGTCGCCGTAGAACCACGCATTGCCGGCGCCGTCGACGATACGCCCGTTGGCGATCACGAGGTCGTACATCGAATCAGCTGGCGCGCTCGCGCTGCCGGTATTCGTTGCACGCGCGCCTCCGCACGCACTCGTCAGGGCAAGCGTGGACGCGACGAGCACCAGTCCCACGCTGGGAATGTGGTAGCGGGTATTGAACGAAATCTGCATCTCAGCGCTCCACTGGCGCGGGTATGGAAAGGGCTGATGCGCGACGCGCCTTCGCGCGCCAGACGAGAAAAGCAGGTGTGCCGAGCAACACGACGGCGAGTCCGGTCGCCGCGCGCTGCGGCTGCGCGACAACGGTGTTTCCCACGAGCAACAGTGCCGACGCCACGAACAACAGCGGCGTGACGGGATAGCCCGGCACGCGAAACGGCCGCGCAGCGTCGGGCTCCTTGCTCCGCAGGACGAGCACGGCGATGCCGCCCATCGCGTAGAAGATCCACGCCGTGAACACCACGTAGGTGAGCAACTGCTCGAACGTGCCGCTCAGCGCGAGCACGGCGGACCACAGCGCAATGGCCATGATCGCGACGGCCGGCGTGCCGAAGCGCGGATGAACGACCGCGAGACGCTTGAAGAACACGCCGTCGCGCGCCATCGCGAAGTACAGCCGCGGCACCGTGAGCAGCAGCCCATTGGCCGCACTGAAGATCGAAACGAGAATCAGCGCTCCGACGAGCTTGCCCGCGATCGGCCCGAGCAGCACGCCCACAGCATCGGCCGCTACATGATCGCTCTGAGCCGCGCCACGCGGCCCAAGTGCGGCGATATAGCCGAAGCTCGCGAGGAGATACGTGACGACGAGCGCCGCCGTCGCCGCCGCGATGGCGCGTGGGAACGTCCGCTGCGGATCGAGCGTCTCACCCGCCGAGAAGGTGACGTACTGCCAGCCCTCGTACGCCCACAACACACCGATCATCGCCGTGCCGAAACCGGTGAGCAGCGATGGTGTGATCGATGGCGGCCACATCGTCGCGGTTTCATCGTGCGGGGGATGGCCGAGCGCGATCAGCGCGATACCCATCACGAGCAGGGCACCGACCTTCAGTCCTGTCGTCCAGTTCTGCACGTTCGCACTGCCACGCGTGCCGCGGATGTTGATCGCGGCGGTGACGGCAATGACGCCGATGGCGACGAGCTTCGCCGCAGCAGGCCCCATTGGAACGATCTGCGCGAAGTAGTTCGAAAATGCGACTGCGAGTGTCGCCACCGATCCACTCGCGATCACGAAGAAGCTCGTCCATCCATAGAGGAATGCCGACAGCGGTCCGAAGGCGTCGCGAATGAACGCATACAGCCCTCCCGCCTCCGGCTTCATCGCGCCGAGCTCCGCATACGTCAGCGCGCCGAGCAGCGAGAGAATGCCCGCGGCGACCCACACGATCATCGCCGGCCCGGTCTGCGCACCGGTCTGCCGCAGCACAAGGCCAGGCACGAGATAGATCCCCGAGCCGATCACGGTGCCCATCGCGAGCAGCACGAGATCCCAGAAGCCGAGTGTGCGACGCAACTCGCCGGACGATGTCGTCTGCGTCGTCACTTGCGCTCCGCAGCGAGTTCCGCCGACGCGCGACGCGCACACTCCGCAAGCACCGCCGCGCCGACGAAGATCGCCTCTTCCGACACATCGAACTGCGGCGAATGCGCCGGGATCACTAGCTCATCGTGCTCGCGCGCACCAACGCGCAGGAAACAGCCCGGAATCTGCCGTTGATACCAGGCGAAGTCCTCGCCGGCCATGTTCGTGATACCGAGCGGCACGACGGACGCCGCACCGAGGAGTTCGGCCGCAGCGTCGGACGCCCAACGCGCGGCTCGCGCATCATTGATCACGGGCGGCACGCCGGCACTGAACGTCACCGCTGCCTGAACGTGGTGAGCCGCCGCAATGTGGGTGGAGATCTCACGCACCTCCGCCTGCAGCAGCGCGCGCGTGTCGTGATCGGTCGCGCGCAGGGTTCCGCGCAGCTCGGCGCGCTCGGGTATCACGTTGGACGCCGTGCCTGCGTTGACCATGCCGATCGTCACGACCGCCGGCGTGGCTGGATTCACCCGTCGCGACACGATCGTCTGCAGCGCAGAGATCACTGCCGCCATGCACACGATCGGATCCGCCGACTCGTGGGGCCGCGCTCCGTGCGCACCTCGGCCGGTCAACACGATCTCGAAGACATCTGCTGACGCGGCGAGCGGTCCTGCCTGCGCGACCACCTGACCCACCGTGAACCGTCGGTCGACGTGTGCTCCGAAGATCGCCCGCACGTCGTCGAGCTGCCCGGACTCCATCACCGCAGCCGCGCCCTCACCGATCTCCTCGGCAGGTTGCAGTACGATGAGCACGTCGCCGGCCGCAGGCGCATTGCTCAGGAGAGCGGCTGCTCCCACGGCCCACGTCGCGTGCACGTCATGACCACAGGCGTGCATGACGCCCGCGTTCGTCGACGCGAAGGCGAGTCCCGTGGCTTCCTGAATCGGGAGTGCGTCGATGTCGCCACGTATGGCGACGACGGGAGCCCCGCGTTCGCGACCGGCGATGCGCGCGATCACCCCAGTGCGCGCCACGCGATCCAGCCGCGACGGCGACAACTCCTCCAGCTCGCGCACGAGCACGTCACCCGTCCGATGCTCCGCGAACGAGAGCTCCGGGTTCTGGTGCAGGTCACGCCGCAGCGCAACGAGTCGCTCACGCAGCGCGTCGGGCACGAGCGCTCGAGACGACCTGCGGATGTGGTGCACACCGCTCACGTCACACCTACCGTGGCTCGTGCCGGACGCAGCTCTTCTCGGCGCACCGTCAGTGCCTCGATGCGATCTTCGTCGACGGAGACGCCGAGTCCTGCCTCGCGAGGGACGTGCACCATGCCCTCGTCGTCCATCGTCCACTCCGGAGAGACGATGTCGCGCGCCCAGTAGCGCGCGCTCGGGCTCAAGTCACCCGGCAACGAGAAGTTCGGTAGTGATGCAAGGGCCACGTTGTACGCCCGGCCGATACCGCTCTCGAGCATGCCCCCGCACCAGACGGGCATGCCTGCACGCTGCGCGACGTCGTGGATTGCCTTCGCCGCGCTCAGTCCACCGACGCGGCCCGGCTTGATGTTGATGATGCGCCCACTCTGGAGCGTGATCATGTCCTCCGCCCGATCGACCGACGTGATCGACTCGTCGAGACAGATGGGCGTCCTCATGCGCCGTTGCAGCGTCGCATGGCGCACGAGATCGTCGTCGCCGAGCGGCTGCTCCAGCATGATGAGGCCGAGGTCGTCGAGCTGCGCGAGATGTTCGACGTCCTTCAGCGTATATGCGGAGTTCGCGTCGGCCATCATGCCCACCGAGTCGCCGAGCGCGTCACGAACGGCGCGCACGTACTCGACGTCCTGTCCCGGCTGGATCTTCACCTTGATCTTGCGATACCCGGCGGCCACCGCGGCCTCGGCACGCTGCACGAGCAGCGCGGGCTCCGACTGGATGCCGAGTGAGATGCCCGTCGCAACGCGATCGCGAGTGCCCCCAAGAATCGCCGAGAGTGGCAGGTCACGCAGCACGGAGGCGAGCCCCCAGCAACCCATCTCGACGGCGGCCTTCGCCATGTTGTGTCCACGAATGTTCTTCTCGAGCACCGCGTGAATCTCTTCCGGACCTGCGAAGTCACGACCGAGAATTCGCGGCGCAAGCCACTCGCGAATCGCCAGCCATGCCGTCTCGATCGTCTCTGCCGTGTAGTTCGGCAGCTGGAACGCGACACACTCCGACCACGTGCTAGCGCCGCTTGCGTCGAACAGCTCAAGCAAGGCGATGCGACGATCCGTGACGATGCCCGACGAGATGCGGAACGGCTCGCGCAGCTCGAGGCGGATCTCGCGCAGGATCATGCGGTCGATGCGCAGCGTGCCGGCGCCATTGGAGGACGCGGTCATGCCGCCACCTTGCGCTGCAGCAGGTAGAACGAGCGAGACGCCACTGGATCACGCTGCAGCGCCTTCACCTCGTAGCCGCGCGCCAACGCCCATTGAAAATGTTCACGCACTGACAGCCGCCACTTGGCAGCCGCACTCGGCGACTGTTCGATCACCTGGCGGATGTCGCTCGGCACTTCGATCCACAGCGCAGAGGGAGGAGACGACGGGTCGAGGACGGCATCGCCCTCACGCGCCTCGAGCGTCATGAGCGACTGCCGCGCTGGGCTCGGCTCAGTCGAGTCGTGGGCAGGCGCCGCGGCGTTCGTGTCGACGGACACCACGAGACGGTCCGTCGCGATGCCATAGTGCAAGGGACTCGTCGTGGTGCCGTACATGTTCGGCACATACTCGACGACGCGCGCGCCCAGGCGGTTGAGGTTCAGGTACGCGTTCTTCGCGACGAGTGGATCGAATGTCCACGACATCCGCTTCACGCCTCGCTTCGCCAGCTCGGCGCGCTGTGCTTCCTTGAGCAGCCGGCCGATGCCGAGGTTGCGCGTGGCATCGCGCACGCCGAGGAGGTGCGACCAGTGGACGACGTCGCCGTCCTCGATGCCGGTGAGACCGAAAAGAAAGCCCACCAATTCATCGGCTGGGGTGAACGCGCCGAGTACGACGCCACCCACATATGTCGAAACCTGCAGGAGGGACGCGGGAACGCTGTCGGTATACGCCGGACCCCAAATCTCCGCTTGAAAATCAACGCACGCGCGGAATTCCGAGTGCGTGGTGACCGGTCGAATGCGGATGTCCGCGGGCTCGAGGTCGAGCAGGGGAGTGGGGCCGGAAGTCGCGCTGGCGCGACGGGGTGCATCCTGATTCACGCGAAGGGCGTCGAGAGTGGAACGAGTCAGGGCGAAAGTGCGGCACGAACATACGAGACGAAGTGGTATACCACAATGGCGTACAGTCAGCGCTCGGCGCCGGCGCCAGTTCTACCACTCGCCGGCTTGCGGGTGAACAGCGAAATGTCCGGCGGCAATCCGAAGAAGAGGCCAGTCACCCTATCGTCCGACCCCACATCGAACTTGATGTACGACGTCACCGCAGGGATCGACGCGTTGCTCAGCCAGCGGAAATTGTTCGCGTTCCAGTACTCGAGCGGCCCATGCGCGAGGCCGCGCGTGAACTCGAGGCGTCCGTTCTGCAGGGAGACCGTGGCCTCCCCGTAGAGGCTGTCCGTGAACGTTCCGACGTATGCCGCAAGCGGCAACGGCGGCGGGCCCGACTTGTGTGCGGCCGCGGTATCCGGTCGGCGCTGCGCGGCGGCGCGTGCAGTGGCTTCACCGGCATAGTCGCGCACCGGCGCGCCGAGATGGCGGTCGAAGACGTACTTCATCAGCGCATCCGCGAGCGGCGTGTGGTCCATGTTGGTGAGCACCACCACACCGAGCTTCTTCTCCGGTAGCATGCCCATGGCCGTCGTCATGCCGGGTGTATTTCCGCCGTGCTGCCACGCCAACTCGTGCCGATAGTCCTGGACGATCCAACCCATGCCATACGTGTTGAACAGCGTCTGGTCGCTTGCGCCAGGACCGGCACCAGCACCGATGAGCATCTGTGGCGTGTGCGTTTCACGCAGTGCGGCGCTGCTCACCAGGCGCTTTCCATTCACGACGCCATCGTTGAGCTGAAAGCGCAGCCACTGCGCCATGTCGTTCGCATTCGAGAGAATCGCCCCTGCCGGTGCGATGTTCTCCGCATCGAACTGGCCCTTTCGCTCGATCGAATCGCGATTCATCGCGTGCGCCGTCGCGAGGTTCGTCGTGGTGATGCCGCGATATGTCGGCCGGCTCGACGTCATACCGAGCGGCGTGAAGATGCGCGTCTGCACGAGGTCATCCCACGTGCTGCCGCCCGCCTTGCCCGCCGCCTCGCCGACGGCGAGGTACATCATGTTCTGGTACGACCACCGCGACCGGAACGATGATTCCGGCTTGAGGAAGCGAACGCGATGCAGCACGTCCGCGCGCGACTGCCCCGCGTCGAGCCAGACGAGCTCACCGCGGCCGATCCCACTGCGGTGCGCCAGGCCGTCGCGGATCGTGACCTGCGCGCTCGCCGACGGATCGTACAGCTTGAAGTCCGGCAGATACTTCGAGACGAGATCGTCGTATCGCATCTTGCCGTCGGACACCATCATGGCGACGACGGTCGCCGTGAACGCCTTGCTGCTCGACCCGATCTCGAAGAGCGTCTCCTCAGTCACCGGCGTACTGCGGCCGAAGGCCAGCACGCCGAACCCCTTGTGGTAGATCACCGTGTCGTTGCGCACGATCGTCACGGCGGCTCCGGGCACCCTGGACGCCTGCAGCGACTTGGCGATGTAGGCATCGAGCCCGGGATAGGGCTCCTGCGCGGCGAGGCGGGCAGGCAGTCCCCACAGCGCCAGCGCCGCCATTCCCGCGCATGAAGTGAGCACTCGTCGCGTCATCATCGGGTTCCGGTGAAAGGCTGGCTCGGCGTGCGGCCCAACGTATCCCGGACCTTGGTATACCACAATGGGTCACCAATGAGGCATGTCAGGATGGTTCTTCTTCCGTCACCCGTCAGCATCGCCAACCTTGGCCACGTCCCGTGCTGGCGCGCACCCGCGCGACCTGTTGACCGCCGACCCCTCCAAGAATGACGACTGCGCGAGGTTGCGCGCGCATTTGACCGCCGGTAACCTTCTCGACCATGGCATCAGCTGCAGCACGCTCCGCCAAGACACCGGTTAAACGCCGCGCCGACGACAATGGCGCTTCGGACGCCGACGAACAGCTGGATAACGTCACACGCGCCTATCAGGCGCTCCGGCTCGTCATCGTCAGTGGGCAGTTACCCCCTGGCTCCCGCATCTCCGAACGCCTCATCGCCGACCGCCTCGGCCTGAGCCGCACGCCTGTCCGCAGCGCGCTGCATCGTTTGGAGCAGGAAGGCTTCGTCGCCGCCAATGGCCGAGGGCGCGAGCGGCGGCTCATCGTCGCGCCACTCACGATGGACGATGGCCGCGAAGTCATGTTCATCGTCGGACATCTCGAGGGACTCGCCGCACGCACCGCCGCGCTGCTGCCGGCCGCGCGCCGGCGTGAGATCGTGAAGAGCCTGCGCGAAGCCAACGCGGAGCTCGCCGCCGAGGCGCACAAGCCGGGCGATGCCGATCGGTTCTTCGAGCTCGATCACGCGTTTCACAACCGCTACGTCGATGACGTCGTCGGTCCGCGACTCCTCACGCTCCATCGCGCGATCAAGCCGCAGAGCGATCGCTACTCGCGCCTCTACGTGAGCGTGCTGCTCGACCAGGTCGCGACGTCGGTGAAGGAGCACGAGAAGATCGCCGCGAGCATCGCCAGGGGCGACGCCGACGCGGCGCAGCGCGCCGCGGAGACCAACTGGCACAACGCGGCCGAGCGGCTTACCCGCATCATCGCCAAGCAGGGCGAGCGAGGAAGCTGGCAGGACTGGACCCCGGACGTGCTACCGGCAAGGAAGCGGTAGCACGTCTCGCGTTCCTCAGGGCCGCATCCGATCGATCGGCGCCGGCCGCGCCACCCGCTTCGGCGGCGACTGATCGAGAAGACGCAACGCCTCCTTCACCGCACGCTCGAGCTGCGGATCGTGACCCTTGATGACGTCGGCTGCGGTGTATTCCACCTCGATGTCCGGTGAAATGCCCACGTTCTCGATGCCCCACTCACCCTTGTCGCTGAAGAACGCGAGACTCGGCGCGGTGATGCCCCCGCCGTCGATCGTCGGCGGAACTCCCGTCGTCCCGACAAGTCCGCCCCAGGTCCGCGTACCCACGAGTGGACCGATCTTGCGCTGCTGGAACATGTAGGGCAGGGCATCGCCGCCAGAGCCGGCGGACTCGTTGATGAGCATCACCTTCGGACCGTAGATGCCCGCCGCCGGCGACGACCACACCCTGCCATCGCGCATCGCGAAGTAGCCCATCTGCTTTCGATCGAGCTCGTTCACGATGTAGTCGGCGACCATGCCGCCGTGATTGTATCGCTCGTCGATGATCGCGCCCTCCTTGTTCTGCTGCGCGAAGAAGTAGCGCGTGAAGGCGGTGTACCCGAGCGTCGAAGTGTTGGGCAGCCACACGTATGCCAGTCGCCCCCCGGACAGTTCATCCACTTTGCGCC
Source organism: Gemmatimonadota bacterium (assembly GCA_028287345.1). GTDB lineage: Bacteria > Gemmatimonadota > Gemmatimonadetes > Gemmatimonadales > Gemmatimonadaceae > AG11. The sequence continues at coordinate 15,589 of JAQBPV010000306.1, read as the reverse complement.
GGTTGTCCTCGATCCATGCACGCGTGCGAAGACCGTCTTCGGTGGCCACCGGCATCACCGTGACGAGACGTGAGCCTTCCAGCGACGGCGTCGCATTGATGCGCAGCGTGGTCTGCCGTCCCGCTGTCTGCTCGAACAATGAGTACACGTTCGTCGGCGCGGCGAGCGGACGTCCATTCACCTCGAGCAGGTAGTCACCCTGCGCCACCTGAATGCCAGGAGCGCTCAGTGGGGCGCGCAGATCCGGATTCCAATTCTCACCGGTGTAGATGCGGCGAATGCGATAGCGGCCATTCTCGATCGAATAGTCGGCGCCGAGTAGGCCGACGCTCACCGGTTGATCGGCCGGCTCGTCACCCCGACCGATCAGGTAGGAGTGACCAACGGTGAGCTCGCCTCCCGTCTGCGCGACGAGGTAGCCCAGGTCGGCGCGATGGTTGATGTAGGGAAGGAACGGCGTGTATTTCGCCCACACGGCATTCCAGTCCGCGCCGTGCATCTTGGGATCGTAGAAGTACTCGCGCTGGTTGCGCCACGACTGGCGGAAGATCGCGGCCCACTCGACGTGTGGATCGACCCACGCCTCCAGTTGCGCGACGTTCAGCACGCCGTCGCCGACCTTCGCTGGCTTGTCGGTTCCGACTGTTCCCCATCGCGGTGCACCACCGCCGGCCGCGGCGTAGAGGAGTTTCTTCTTGTCCGCCGACACGGTGAACAGTCGCACGCCTTCGAGAAACATCGCTGCCGCGCGTTCCTTCAGTTGGAAGCGCTGCACGCGCAGCCCCGCCGCCGGGCCCGTGCCCATTGGTTCGGCGTAGAAGAACGATCCACTCGGTCCGGCGACGAGACTGCTGTAGTCGCCCGCAGGGATTGGGAGACTGAGAATTCGCTGTCCGATCGCTGCGGCATCGAAGCGTACCACCGTATCCGGTCGCGCCTTCGGCGCCGCGGCGCCGACAGGCTCGTCGCCCAACTCGGGCAGCAGGGGCGACGGCTCGCTCGCGCTCAACACGGCGAGATAGATCGCGCGTCGCAGCGGCCGATCGACCTGGCTCATCTCGAGCCAACTGGTGCGCGGGCCGATGTCCGTGCTGGCGAGGAAGTACAGATACTTTCCTCCTGCATCGAATGCCGGCGACACGGCGTCGGCCAACGCGTCGGTCAACTGGAATGACTTGCCATCGGCGATACCGTAGACGAACACGGCCCGCAGGTGGGTGTCGAGGCTCTTCGTGTACGCGATCCACTTCGAGTCGGGCGACCACGTTGCGTCGAACGAACGTCCGGGTGTTGCGAAGAGGTCGGAGTCGATCTTCGACGAGCGTCCGCTCGCAACGTCGATCAGCCAGAGGTCGAGATGATTGTCCTGAAGCGTCAGCTGCTTGCCGCCCGGCGACCATTGGAGGTCGGAGAAGTAGGCAACGCCGCCCGACGGCAATGCGATGACGCGCGGCTTCGTCAGTCCGGCTTGATCGCCGATCATGAGGTGGTGCACGGCGTCTGAGTCGGACAGCCACGCGAGCTGCGATCCGTCCGGCGACCATGACGGACTGTGCTCATCGGCGCCCGACGTCTGCGTGAGGTTGCGAGCGTCTCCCTTCTCTGTGGGAACGGTGAAGATCTCACCGCGCGCTTCAAACGCTGCTCGTACGCCCGTCGGCGAGAGCGCGGCGTCACGAATCATCGCCGCCACACGCTTGAACTGCGGGCGTGCCCACGGAAAGTCTCCGACGACATCGATCGCAAGTCGCTTCGTCTGACCAGTCTTCAGGTCGAACAGGTGGACATAGCCCGCCTGCTCATAGACGATGGCGTCCGCATCGGCCGAAGCGTTCATGACGTCGAAGTCGGCATGACGCGTGAGCTGCTTCACCGCCTTCGTGCCGACATCGTACGAGAACAAGTTCGTCACGCCGTTGCGATCCGACAGGAAGTAGATGGTGTTGCCCACCCACATCGCGTTGCGATCGTTGCTGTTCTGCCACGGCAGCTTCTCGACGGCATTGTTCGCGATGTCCATGATGCGAACGGGTTGCGTGCGTCCACCGCGATAGCGCTGCCACAGGCTGGTCTCGTACCAATCGGGAATGAACGCCGTCGAGATTTCCTCGTACGCGAAGCGTCGGCCGTCGGGCGAGTATTCGCCGGCGAATGCGCGCGGCATCGGCAGGGCATCCTCGAATCCCCCATCGACGCCCACGGTCCACAGTCGCAGATACGAAACCTGTGGCACGCTGGTGCGATCCGATGCGAACACGACGCGCTTGCCGTCGCGCGTCCAGCCCCGCGCCTTGTCCAGCCCCGGATGATACGTGAGTCGCCGAGGCTCACCTCCCGCCGTTGGTACGACGTACACGTCCGCATTGCCCCCGGCGGTGCGACTGAACACGATCATCGTGCCATCGGGGGATAGCTGTGGATCGCCTTCGACGTCGGGCGTGGATGTGATGCGGCGCGTTGCTCCTCCCGCCCGGCTCGTCGCCCACAGGTCGCCGGCGTAGGCGAACACGATCGTGTTGCCGTTGATCGTCGGATGGCGGAGCATGCGCGTTCCTTGCGCGCCGACGGAAGCAGCGAGGACGATCGACAGCACGAGTGCGCGTCTGAGCATCGACGAGAGGGCTTGGGCGCGGACGCCGGTGAACCAGTGTGGTATACCGAATTTGGATGCCACAAACTGGAACGCGCGGAACGGACGCGCAAGAGCGCCGCTGGGGAGCGGCGCCCGTGGAACACAGGCTCGGCCTCACGCGCGATACGCGCGCGAGGCCGGTCGGCCTACATGCCGAATTCCCGCGCGAAGGTGACGGGGAAGGAGAACGTCTTGGCGCGACTGCGCGTCTCCATGGCACCAGCCACCCGCTCGAGGCGCTTCGGGATGGCCATGATCTTTTCCTGCGCCTTCTTGCCGATCTCGTCCAACCCGTCGAGCGTCTCGATCGCCCAGTAGCGAATCTGTTCTTCGACGATGGCGAGATAGTCCCTCGGCCCGTAAATGCCCGCGCGCCAGATCACGTCCGCCATCTCGCGGAAGTGCGGCATGTTCACGCCCGGCATGTCGATCGATGGCATGATCTCCGCCGCCGAGGCGAGCGCCGTGTTCGGATCACGTGCGAGTACTTCCTTGAAGATCGTGCGATAGAACGTGTAGTGGCGGGCCTCTTCCTTCGCGACGTTCGACAACACGGTGCCGATCGTCGGCTCGTACTTGCCCGCGAGCTTGCCTGTGTTGGAGTGGCTCACCTGCGTGGCCCGCTCCTGCAGCGTGGTGTAAATGAAGACGCGGTACGGATCCTTGTCCCACGAGGGCTCGAACCCTGCCCGGAGGTACTCGAACTGCATGCGCTCGAGCACCGGGTTGTCGAGGATCCTGCTGTCGTGCATGTAGTCGTGCAGCACGGCGCCGTGACGATCTTCTTCGGCGGTCCACAGGTTCGTCCACTTCGACCAGAACGTGTCCCCACCGAGGTACGTCGCGAGCAGGCGGTGAAAGTGCGGAAGCCCCTCTTCGGTGAGAAGGTTCAGCGCCAGCGCGACACGCGCCGGCAGGCTGATACCATCCGCTCGGCCGCGCAGCTCCCGGAGATAGCCGTCGGGATCGGTGTCGGGTGGTGGAGCGAGCAATTCACTGGGGAACCACAGCACGCGTTTCGCTTCGTGCACGACCATCAGCTCGTGCACTACCGGCTCGAGGTCGGCGAGGACTTCGACCTTGGCGAGCGTTGCGGCTTCTTGAGGTGTCATCGCTACCAATCTGACAGGTTTCGCACGCAGGGTCCAGCCACCCGGGGGGCCAGCGCTCTTGACTTCATGCTCTCGTCACCCTCTGTTCTCCTCGCACGCCCAGGAGGATGGATGCCGCTGCCCACACGAAACGCGGAACGCAGGATCGCCGAGGTGCTGCTCGAGCATTGGGATCCACTCCGAGTGCGCGACACGCCGGGCACGCACGAAGAATATCTCGCCCACGCCCATTCGGTGTATGGGCTGCTCGCGCGTGGCGCTTCCTCGGTGCAAGTCTCGCGCTATCTCCACCACATCGAGAGCGACGAGATGCATCATCCGGAGCTGGCCGCGGAAGATCTCACTCCGCTGCTGACGGCGCTGCGGGCCATCGACCTCGACGCGTAGTACCGGTTGGTAGCGGCGATGGTGGCGACCGGCGAACTTCCGCGGCATGGCGCTTACCGCAACGATCTACAACTTCGACGTCCAGCTTGCCGACGTCGACCGTGGGGTGTACGAAACCCTCTCCTTTCGCGTGGCCTGCCAGCCGTCGGAGACCGAGGAGTATTTGCTCTCACGCGTTCTCGCGTACTGTCTGGAATATCGCGAGGGCATTGGTTTCTCGAAGGGTATTGCTGAGCCCGACGTACCTGCCTTGGCCGTGCGCGATCTCACCGGCGCGATGCAGGTCTGGATCGAGGTCGGCGCGCCCGATGCCGCTCGGCTGCACAAGGCGAGCAAGGCGTCGCCCCGCGTCACGGTGTACACGCACCGCGATGCCGCGCGCCTCGTGGCGCAGCTCGCGGGGGAGCGCATTCACCGATCGGCGGAGCTCGAGTTCTATGGTATCGAGCGCGAGCTCATCGACGGGCTCGTGGCGAAGCTCGACCGACGCAACAACTGGGAGATGTCTGTCACGGACCGCCATGTCTACGTCGCCGTGGACGGCGTGACGATCGAGGGTGACATCGTGCGGCATCAGTTGCTCTGAGAACGGCGAAGATCGAAAGCGGAAGATCAACTGCTTGACACGGATTCACACGGAAAACTGCCGGATTTTCACGGATACGGCTACGCCACAATCACCAAGACCTGCACATTCAAGAAGACTCCAGTCTTTGATGTTGTGGATCGACACTCGGTGCGCGAAGCCTGCCCGAGGTCGTATCCGTGTAAAGCCCAGCAGTTCTCCGGCCCATCCGTGTCAGGCAGTGGCAGTTAGACGTTCCCTACTCGATGTATCCGCGCAGCCGATCGAGCATCTTCGTATCCGTCACGATCGCATCGTCGAGCTTCGGCGTCTCGATCACCTTCGGCACACTCACCAGCCGAGCATCGTTCATGATCCGCCGGAACGGCATCTCACCGAGCGATCCTTCCGCGATCAGCTCATGTCGGTCGCGATGCGAATCGAACGGCGTCTTCGAGTCATTCAGGTGCATGACCTTCAGCCGGCTCAGCCCCATCGCGTCGTCGAGGCGCGCAAAGACACCATCGTAGTCCTTCACCAGGTCATAGCCTGCCGAGTAGACATGGCACGTGTCGATGCAGATGCCAAGTCGGTCGCGATACCGTGCATCGACGAGCGAGATGATCGCCGCCAGCTCCTCGAAGGTCGCGCCGAGCGACGTCCCCGAGCCGGCAGTCGTCTCGAGGCAGAGGAGCGTCGAACCGGGTGATGCCTCGAGGGCCTCGGTGATCGCATCGGCATTTCGCGCGATGCCCGCCTCGCGCTCGTCCATGTAGTTGCCCGGATGCGAGACGAGATAGTCCAGCCCGAGTGCGCGGCAGCGGTTCAGCTCCTTCGTGAACGACTCGATGGAGCGCGCGCGCAACACCGGATCGGGACTCGCGAGATTGATGAGATACGAATCGTGCGCCATCGTCGCCGTGACGACCGTCGTCGACAATCGCTCGCGAAAGCTCGCACACTCGTCGTCGAGACATTCGCGCTCGGCCCATCGATTTCCCATCTTTGTAAAGAGCTGCATCGCCGTCGCGCCGATGGCCGCCGCGCGCGCGGGCGCTTCGGGCACGCCACCGGCCGCGCTGACGTGCGCGCCAAGCAGCGGGGCAGCGGGCAACGCACGCTTCACTGCCTTCTTGCGCGCAGGAGTCATTCAGTGATGGCAGGCATGCCACGCAGGACGCGACCGCAGCGAGGACAGTGGATGTCACCGGTCTCGCTCATCGTATACTCGAAGTCCCTACCGCACGTGCACTCGGCCTCGAGCTCGTCGTTTCCGCACACGATACAGAATTCGTCCTCGGGCTCGTAAGCGCGGAACCGGCCACATACCGCACATCGCTTCGTGATCGCCATACGCTATCGTGCCCCGCGCAGCCACGTCTCGGGGTCAACCGCCTGCTGCGACGGCGCAGTACGGATCTCGAGATGCAGATGCGGCTTGAGGTCTGGATCGGACACGCCGACTGTGCCGATGACGTCGCCGCGCTTGATGACACTCCCTGCCTTTACGCTTCCCGTGTTGAGAGACGAGTAGATGGAATAGTCGCCGCCACCGTGGTTGACGACGACAGTGAGGCCATAGGTGCCGAGCGGTCGCACGCTGACCACCGTGCCCGGCGCCACCGCCTTCACCGGCGTACCGATGGGCGCGGCGATGCCGATGCCGTTCCACCGCGTCGTCGTGTTGTTCGGATTGATGACGCGGCCGAAGCGATACAGCACCGTACCGTCCACCGGCCAATCGAGCTTGCCGAGGTCAGACGTGCGCAGTGTACTGCTCGTGCGCGTCGCGGCGGGTCGTGACGTCTCCGTCCTCCGGCGCTCTGTTTCCACGGTCGCGATCACGCTGCCGAGCCGCAGCTCGGACTGCCGGATCGCGGCAAGCCTGGTCTGGATCTGCCGTGTCGACGTCTGCGCCTGCTGAAGGCTGCCTGACCGGAGACGCGACAGAATGACGAGGCGCTCTTCCTCACGTTGCTTGTCGCCCCGATTCTCCTCGACGGCATCGCGCAGCTTCAGCAACTCGGCGCGCTGTCGCGCGATGTCGTCGCGCAGCGCTTCCACCCGGCGCACGAGTGATCGATCGTGCACGGCGAGCTCGTGCAAGTACTTGTACCGCGCGATGAGCTCACCGAACGACCGTGCTGTGAGCAGCGCTTCGGCGGAGTAGAGCGGTCCGCGCTTGTAGATGTCCACCAATCGTCGTTGCAGACCCGTGCGCCGGAAGGTCAGGTCCCCTTCGGCCATCGCCATGCGGTTGGTCGTTTCGGCGACGTCGTTGGTGATCGCCGCGAGTTGCAGGTCGAGCGTCTTGAGGACGAGCTCCGTCGACGCGCGCTGCCGGTCGAGGTTGGCCACCTCCTCGCTCAGGTCGTGCACGTTGCCCTGCAGGTTCGCCATGCGGCGCTCGAGGTCTGCCCGCTCGCGCCGAATGCGGTCGAGCTCTTCGCGCTGGGCGCGAATGCGTGCGTCGGCGGTCTGCGCCGGTAGCGCGCACGGGAGCACGACGAGCACCAGCAACGAGAAAATGCCTGTCCGCCACCCTAAAGCCGACGTAAATGCCTCCCGACCGACAACGAGCTGCCGATCAGACCGATCAGCGCGCCGAACAGCAGTCCGAGGAACGTCACCCGAATGTCGAAGAATACCGTCTCGATCAGGTACCGGTCGATCAGCGTGCGCGCGATGTAGGTAAGCAGCAGCGCAAGCATCCCGCCCATGATCCCTTTCGCGATTCCCTCGAGGAGAAAGGGCCGGCGGATGTACGAGTCCGTCGCGCCGACGAGCCGCATGATCGAGATCTCCTGCGCGCGCGAAAGCACTGCCATTCGGATCGTCGCGCCGATGATGATCACCGACACCGCAGCGAACGCGAGGCCGAGTACCAGACCCGCGATGCCGGCGATGTTGCGCAGCCGATACAGCTTCTCGATCCATTCCTCGCCGTATCGGACGTCGTCGATGAACGAGAACGCCCGCACACGCGACGCGACGCGCTTCACCGTCGCAGGATCGCGCGCGCCTGGCTTGAGGCGCACGTCGATCGACGCCGGAAGCACCGCGCCTTCGAACACGTCGCGGAAGTCGCCAAGCTCTTTCTTGGCGCGCACCAGCGCCTGCTCCTGCGTCACCATCTTCGCGTCGAGCACTTCCGGATATCCCGCGATGTCACCGGCGGCGGTCGCCAGCTGCTCCGGGCTCGTGCCTTCGGCAACGAAGGCGCGGATCTCCACGCGATCCTCGAGCCGGTCGAGCGCATCGCGAATGTTGAGCGCCACGAGGCCGAACAGGCCGAATGCGAACAGCGAGAAGGCGATCGTCGTGATGCTCAACACGCTGAGCAGCGGTGTGCGACGAAAGGTGATGAGTGCGTCGCGGACGGTGCGCTTCATTCGCTCTTCGCGTGTCGGGCAGCCTGTTCGTGCGAATCGAACACGATGGCGCCGCGATTCATCTCGATCGTACGAAACTCCTGCCGGCGAATCAGCTCGAGGTTGTGCGTCGCCATCATCACGGCAGTGCCGCCGGCGTTGATCTCGCGCAGCAGCTGGAAGATTCCGCGCGTCGCGCGATCGTCGAGGTTGCCCGTGGGCTCATCCGCGATGAGCACGAATGGATCGTTCACCAGCGCACGCGCGATGGCGACGCGCTGTTGCTCACCTCCGGACAGCTCGCGCGGGTACGCTGTTCCCTTGCCAGAGAGTCCCACCTGTGTGAGCACGCGCGCGACCTTCGGGCCGATCACCGCCTGCGGCGCGCCCGTCACTTCCAGTGCGAACGCGACGTTCTGTTCCGCGGTGCGGTTGTCGAGCAGCCGGAAATCCTGGAACACGATGCCGAGTTTGCGGCGCAACTTCGCCACTTCGCGATCGCTCGCCGTGATCGAGCTCGTGCCGCTCACGCGTACTTCGCCCGTGGTCGGCCGCTCCTCGAAATACACCATCTTCAGCAGCGACGTCTTGCCGGCGCCACTCGGGCCGGTGAAGAAGAGAAACTCCCCCTTCCCGATGTTGAGCGAGACGTCGTCGACCGCCGTGCCCGTTCGCGGGTAGGTCTTGGAGACGTGAGTGAACCGGATCATGCGCGCACCTAGCTCAGCATCGACTCTTCTTCACTCTCGATCAGCTTCCACGTCGACCCGGAGGTCACCGTATCGACGACTGCCTTCAGCAGGCCGATGAGGATCGGGCCGAGGAGAATGCCCGCCAGCCCGAATGTGTAGACCCCGGTGATGAGGGCGACGAACATCCAGTAGAAGTTGAGGACGCGCGAACGGTCTGCTGCGATCTTCGGACGCAGGTAAGTGGAGATGAAGACGGTGTTGACCAGCGTGCCGATGACGATCATCGCGACGGCCGGTCCCACCGCGTCGCGGAAGATCACGAGCCAGATGGCTACCGGCACGTAGACGCTCCACGAACCGACGATCGGGAAGAATCCGATGATGAACGAAACCACGGCCAGCGCACCTGCCAGCGGCACACGGAACGCGAGATTCATTCCGAGGATGATCAGCGACTTGAGCGTCTGCGTCAGCAGCGTGGAGTAGATCGCGCCGTACAGCACACCGCGAACGTTGACCTCGAGAGAGCTACGCAGCGCCTCGTAGCGCGGGGGGATCTTGCTGGAGAGGTATCCCCCGACCTTGTCTGCCTCGAGCAGGATGTAGAACGCCGTAAAGAGGAAGATCGTCGCCGAGACGGAGAAGTCCTTCAGCGCGGCTCTGATCGCCAGTGGGAGCCGCGTGCCGTACGCCGTCGCGTCGATGACGAACTTGCCGAGAGCGTCGGCCGACCGCGCGCCCTTGAGGAACGGAACGCGCTGCACGGCCGCATCGATCTTCTTGACGATCTCGTCCTGGTGCAGGCTCGCGTAGCCCAGCACTTCCGCGAGCTCGCTGTAGCTGTACGCGAGGACGATGAGCACCGGGAGGATCACGGCAAGCAGCGTGAGAATCGCCGAGAGCGTCGGCTTGGCGGTCTTCCGCAGGAGCCACAGGTGGACCGGGCGGATGTAGAAGCCGATGATCAGCCCCAGAATGGCGGCGATGACGACCGTCTTCACCATCCACAGGAACAGCCCCAGCACGATGATGCCGAGCATCGTGGTGATGAGGATGCGCCGAACCTCGGGAAGCGTCAGCTCGCCGATGGCCGCGTTCACACGCCGTTCGATGCGTCGTCGTTCGTGCTCGCCCGGCGTACCGGGCAGAATGATCTCACTCATCTAGTGCAGCGCCTGCTCCATGTCCGCGATCAGGTCGTCCGCATCCTCGATCCCTACGCTGATGCGCAGGAAGCCATCGGGAATGCCGACTTTCGTGCGCTCCTCCTGCGTGAGGTGCGTATGCGACGAATGCCGTGGCTCGCTTATCAAGGAGTCTACACCGCCGAGGCTCGGCGCGTGCCGGATGAGCCGAAGCTTGCGGATGAACCGGTCCGCTGCGCGCCCGCCACCAGACAGCTCGAGGCCCAGCATTCCCCCGAACCCGTCCATCTGCAGAGTGGCAACCTCATGATCCGGATGCGAGGGCAATCCGGGATAGTGGATGGCCTTCACTTCCTTCCGTTGGGTGCTCCATTGCGCGATCCGCATGGCGTTCTCGTTTTGTCGCTGCACGCGCACATCGAGCGTCTTGAGCCCGCGCTCCAGCAGCCAGCAGGCGAATGGATCGGGTGCCTGACCCCATACGATCATCTTCTGCCGCACTTCCTCGATGTATGGCGCGGTACCGAGCACCGCGCCGCCGAGGACGTCGTGGTGCCCGTTCAGGTATTTCGTCGCTGAATGGATGACGACGTCCGCTCCATGCTCGAGCGGACGAAAGTTGATCGGGCTCGCGAAGGTCGAATCCACGACGAGGGCCAGCCCGATCTCCTGCGTCAGGTAGCTCACGGGCCGCAGGTCGACCACCCGGCACGTGGGATTCACCGGCGACTCGAGGAACACCGCGCGCGTCTCCTTGCGCATTCGCTTGCGCCATCCGCGCGACTCGAGCGGATCCACGAGCGTGACGTCGATGCCGAGCGTCGCGAATTCGTCGGTGAGCAACTTGTGCGTGCCGCCGTAGATCCAGCGGCTCGCCAGCAGATGATCACCGGGGCGGAGCAGGGCGAGCAGCGCACACGCCGTCGCTCCCATCCCGCTCGACGTGAGCACGCACGACTCGGCCTTCTCGAGTGCGGCCAGTCGTTTTTGCACGACGTCCGCGTTCGGCGTGTTGCCGTAACGCGGATAGAGGAGGTCGTCCGACTTGCCGGGCTCCAGCACGTAGCTGGTGCTCTGGTACAGCGGCGAGACGACCGGCGTGCCGGGAGTGTGCGGTGCTTCGCCGGCGTGCACGGCCAGCGTGGGCAGAGCCTGCGGACGCGGTCGGCGAGAGGAAGCCACGGGAGTCTCGGAGGAGCGCCGCTTCAGGCGAACAGCCCGCGACGCGTATGCGAGTCGAGGTCCGGCTTCACGACGCGCACGAGCTCTGACACCGACACGCCCGCCACATCGCGGAGGCCCACGTCGCCACGGCGTACTGCCTCGTCGAGCATGACCGTCGCGAGCTCCTGGCGCCGCGGCCCGTACACCCACGCCAGCTCGCCCTCGTTCAGCAGGCGGACCTTCGCGTCCTCGGGATTCAAGCGGACCTGCGGACCGCGGTCGGGATCCGAGAGCCGCGTTCCGATGAACGACGACACGCGCAGGACTTTACTGCGCGCATCTTCAGGCATGTGCTTCTCCGAGCAACCCCACCGCGAAGTAGCCGTCGTTGAGGCGCATCAACAGCCGGCGGCGATGCAGGACGTCGAGGACGCGGGCGCACTCGTCGGGCAACGAGCCGAGCGCAATGGCGAGATCCGCCGCGCAGGCGCGGCCCATCTCGTTCACCATGTTCCATGCCGTGCGCTCACCGTCGTTCACCATGCCGACGACACGCGCGCCGTCCTCGGTCTCGAGCACCAGCGCGAGCCCATGACGTTCGAGCACCGTCTCGATGGCGTCCCAGTGGTCGTCGGTGACGCCACGAAAGAGGAAGTACGCTTCGAGCTCTTCGCGCTCTGCCGCCACGTAGCGCAGCAACAGTTTCGCGACGACTTCATCGGCGCACGAGAAATCGATCATCCCGACATGCGAGAAGTCGATGACGGTGAGGGAGCGCTCACGCGAGTCGGCGAGTAGCGCTTCGATCTGCTTCCGCACGGCGGCGCCGGTCGGTCGCGTGACAAGATTGGAATAGAGCTCGCACGACAAGGTCTGTCGTAGCATGTAGCTCACGTCGATGTGCATCATCATCGCGGGGCCCCGGAGACCCGCTCAGGTATCGTGACTTGAACTTGCGACCCCGGAAACGGGGCCAATTTCTCGGCGAGTGGGAGGTCGTCATCCCAGCTCGGAACGATTGCGATTTTTGCCGTGCCGCTGCGAACGCTCACCTTGCCGTCCCAACGTCCAATGTAACGTCGCACTCCTGCAAGCCCTTGGCCGCGACCTGGATCACGAAAACGGCTCACGCCGCGAATGACAGCCTCTTCCAGCGCCGCCGCGTCATCCCATCGATCGTTGCGCACTCGGCCCGGTGCGCTCTCGAGCGACTGACGAAAGCCGAGGCCGGCGTCGCACACCGCGATGACCACGACGCGACGGTTCGCGAGTCGCTTGCGATACGTGTACGTCTGCACGGCGACCCAGCCGCCGCGTCCGGCATGCTCGACGATATTCTGGCAGATCTCGGAAAGCGTCATGGCGAAGCCCACCGTGGCCTTCGCGTCGATGTTGAGCTCCTTGGAGAGGATGAGCTGCGCCTTCTGTTGAATGCGGCCCACCACCTCGTGCACATCTTCGCTCTTCACCACCGGCGTGATCTCGAGCAGCACGCTCGATTCGCCCCCACGCGCCTTCGGTACGGCACCGCGGAGATCGTACAGCTCCTCCGCGTAGTTGAAGAAGCCGGTACGCGCCCAATAGCTGGACGTGTCTTCGTTGTCGGGTGCAGCGAACGTCGCGCGCTCCGGCCGTGTCTGGCCCAGCGTCAGAAGCGCAGTCAGCCCGTAGGGCGACGCCCATCGCGTGTGCCGTGCGTCGACGAGCAGCTTGGCGTCATGAGGGACGGACGCAAGCTGCTCCACCACCTGCTCGAACGTCTGGTCGTCCAGAGAGGGGGGAACAGTGATGACGCTGGTCACTTGAGGCTGAGTTCTCCGCGCAGGTGGGCCGCGAGTCCCGTAGCGCCTCGGTGTCCGACATTCCGGGCGGCGGCCACAGCGGCCGCGATCATCGCGTCGCCTAACTTATCACCGGCGAGCATCCGGGAGAAATAGGTCGCGCCATAAACATCGCCGCAGCCGGTGGGATCGCCAGACCCATTGACATTCACCGCGGGCACCAACGCAGTGCGCACGGCACCGAGCGCTCCCATGCCTCCGCGCGGCGACGTGGACAATCCACCACGAGGTGGAAGATCACATATCGTATCGAAGCCTGCGTTAGCCACATAGATCGCGCCGCGCTTTCCGAGCGTGACGAGGAGGCACGACACGCCTGCAGCGAGCGCTGTCGCGGCAAGGCTCATCGAGTCCGGCGCGATCGTCGCCATCTCTTCCTCGTTCATCTGGAGGAAGTCGAAGCACGCGCACCACTCCGCGACATTCGGTATCGGGCGGAACGTCCGCAGGCCATCCGCCTGCACGGCCATCACCTTCATGTGCAGGTCGCAGTGGATCGGACCCTGGAAATGCTGGCGCAGCAATTGGGTGGTCTCCAGATCGAGCTCCCACCCGCTGAGAAAGTTGACGTACAGCGCATCGAGCCGCGATTCATCGATGAGTTGCTTGAGCGCAAGCCAACTCCACGCGGGGATCGCGCCAGTCAGGTGTTCGGTGCGCCGCTCGTCGTCGAGATATCGCAGCTCGACGCGATGGCCGGGGTACGGCACTTCGACGAGCGCCGCATCAGGTGCGATGTGCTTGAGTGTGCGCAGATACTCGCGCGCACGTTCGGCGAGATCGGAGCCGACCTTGAGGATCGGGACGATCTCCCAATCGACGGGCAGTCCGGCATCGAGCCCGCTGAGCGTGTAGGTGATGCCGCCCCACTCTTCGACGGGCACACTGCGCGCATCGCGGCCGTGAATGACATCCCACACGAACGTCCCGATGACACCGACGCGCTTCTTCACGCTCGCAGCACGACTAGACGCCGCCGAGATACTGTTGCTTGAAGCTCGCTACTGCGCCGACGACCCCAGCCGTCCCCGGAAGTTCACCCGGCACGATCTTCACGGCACGCACAGCAGGACTGAACGCTCTGCGCCGAACCTCCGCGCGCAGCGGAACGAACAGCGCATCGCCAGCAGCCGTCACACCGCCGGCGACGACGACGATGTCCGGATTGAAGATGTTGAGCAGGTTCGCGACTCCAGCGCCGAGATACTTGGCGGTATCGCGCACGATTTCGTTCGCGATCTGGTCGCCCGCCTGTGCCGCATCGTAGACGATCTGTGCCGTGATGTCGTCGAACTTCCCGTTCACCATCGCGGGAATCGACGACTCACCCTCTTCGCGCACGAGCACTTCGCACGCGCGAGTGGCGATCGCGGGAGCCGAGGCGTAAGCCTCCAGGCAACCATAGTTGCCACACTTGCAGTGCCGGCCATTGAGGTCGATCGTCGTGTGGCCGATCTCGCCCGCCATGTCCGACGACCCGTGATACAGCGCGCCGTTGAGAATGAGTCCGCCGCCGATGCCCGTGCCGATCGTGATCCCGACGACATTCTTTCCTCCGCGCGCCGCACCTTGCCACCATTCGCCGAATGTGGCGCAGTTCGCATCGTTGTCGAGCGTCGTCGGCAGCTTCAACCGATCCTGGATGCGCTTCCGCAGTGGGAAGTCCTTCCAGCCAAGATTCGGCGCCACGAGCACGATACCCTCTTCGCGATCCAATGGGCCCGGCGCTCCGATACCGATGCCCACGAAGTCCGTTCGCGTGGCGTCCGTCTCGCTCATCGCATCGAGTATCACACCCTCGATGAGGGCGATCATGCGCTCAGCGACTCCTTCGTCTCCCACCGACGAATTCGTCGGGATGCTCCTCATCGCGAGGTGACGCGAGCCGTCGGCCGTCATTGCGCCGGCGACGATGTTCGTGCCGCCGAGGTCCACCCCGATGATGTATTGCTGGCGCTCGAGACTGGTCATGCGTCAACGTTACCGAGAGAGAGGAGGGAACGCACCTGCTCGGCCACACCGATCGGCTCGAGCTCTCGCATGCACTTGAAGTGTCCGAGGGGGCACGTCTGCGGGCCATGGCGATCGCAGGGACGGCACGGCAGTCCCGTGTGACCAATGACGACCGCACGCGGAGCAAGAGGGCCGAATCCGAACGCGGGCACGGTAGGACCGAAGATCGCGACGGTGGGCGTCGCCATCGCCGATGCAAGATGGTCCGGCAGCGAGTCGTTGGTCACGATCGCAGCACAGCGTCTGATCAGTTCCGCGGATGCGAGCAGCGAAAGCTTTCCCGTCGCATCGATCGCGCTGGGTACTGCGGCAACGATGGCGCTCGCCAACTCCGCGTCCTCGGCACCGCCGACGACAACGATGCGATACTCGGACGCAAGTTGCTGCGCGAGCTCCGGATAGTACGGCCACTGCTTCGTACCCCACACGCTGCCCGGCGCGAGTGCGATGATGCGATCACCCGGCTTTACGGAATTCAGCGATAGGAGCGCATCTACGGCGCCACGCTCTGCGTCGCCAGGATAGAGCGACGGAACCAGTTCGTCGACCGACGGCTCGCGCCCATTCGGGCGCGCGAGCATGAGTAGGCGCGCGGCATGATGCAGATCCTCGCGGTACTTCACGCGCTTGGTGTACAGCCACCGTCCGGCCGACGTATCGAAACCAA
>JAQBPV010000288.1 GCA_028287345.1 Gemmatimonadota bacterium | reverse complement strand
GGATGCCGCTGAAGTATTGCTGAATGAGCTGCTTGGCTTCGGTGGGGTCGAAGTCGCCGACGAGCGTGAGCGTCGCGTTGTTCGGCGCGTAGTAGAGGTCGAAGAACGCCTTCACGTCCTCGGTCTTGGCGGCGTTGAGGTCGGTCATGGAGCCGATGAGCTCATGGCCGTACGCGAAGCAGGTCCTGGGATCGAACGGTGCGGTGACGCCCTTGAGGAACGCGCCGGTGTATGGCTGGTTGTCGATGCGAAGTCGGCGCTCTTCCTTCACTGTCTCGCGCTGGTTCTCGAAGTTCGCCTGGTTGATGGCGAGGGACTTCATGCGGTCCGCTTCGAGCCACAGGCCCATGTTGTAGCGATTCGAGGGCAGCACTTCCCAGTAGTTCGTACGGTCGTCGGCAGTGCTGCCATTGAGTTGGCCGCCCGCCTGCTCGACCATCGACATGTGCGACCCCTTGGGCACGTTGCCCGAGCCCTGGAACATCATGTGCTCGAACAGGTGCGCGAAGCCAGTGCGCCCGGCGACTTCGTTTCGCGCGCCGACGTTGTACCAGACGTTGACGGCGACGACCTGCGTGGAGTGATCGGGCGCAAGCACGACGCGCAGCCCGTTGGCGAGCACGAAGGTGTCGAGCTGAATGCGGCCGGTGTCCTGCGCATGCAGCGCGGGCAGCGGCGCCGCCGAGAGCAACAGTGCGCTGGCGACGGCAAGGGTGGGGTACCGCATCGAGAATCCGGGAGCGGGAGACGGAAATCCCGCCGTGGCCGAAGCTCGTGCGGGAGAGAAGTCGTGTTAAAAACGTATGCCGGCGGGGTCGTGTTCGGGAGTACCAACCACAACTGGCAAAAACAACAACCGCCTGACTTGAATCATACGGATTTGTTTGAATCGCATCTCTGCGCCGGAGCAGAGTCCGCCGCGCAGCAGCTGGACCTTTGCCCGTCGCGATGTCCGATGTGCGATGCGCTCTTCAGGGCATGCGCGGAGCAAATTCCAAACGATTCACATGATTCACGTCAGAGATGCTTCTCATGTGTGACGGCGCCGACAGTGCCTGGTCGAGGAATACCAGCGTCGCCTCGGATACGATGGACGCCCCGAGGCGGCGACAGCCCGCGCGAGCGATCTCCACGAGATCGCCGGCCTTCGACGACAGCGTTTCGTCGGACATGCCACACCGCCCCGCGCGGCGGAGCAATGATTCGTCCGCTTCTCCGACCAGTTCAAACGCTTCGGCAGCAGCGGTGGCGTCACCGACGATGCCAATGACGAGCGCCATCGCTGCGCGACGTCCTGCATCGTCCACTGCGTCGAGCGACCGCAGCTCGAGATAGCCGCGAGGCCGCACCTCGGGGAACAGGGTCGTCAGGTGCGTGGCAAGCGCGGTTTCCGTCACCAACTCCGCCTCGAGGTCCACAAAGCATGGCGCGTCGTCGACAAGGAATGCACGCGCATCGAGTACGAACGCCGTGTACTCGGCAAGTGCATCGCGACCGCGAAACACGCCGGTGCGACCCGGATCGACGCCGCGCCACGTCTCGGCGCGGAAGCTCGCAAACCCCGTGTCCACGCCAGCGTAGCGTGACGAGTTGGCGAACAGGGCCACCATCCATGGCGCAACTCCGTTCGCCACCGCCCATCGCTCGATCGGATTGATGCCGCCGATGTTGATCTGCAGGCTGGCCGTCTGCCGCATCATCCGCGCGCCGTCCGGACCGATGGCCGCGAAGTACTCCGCCATCTTCGCGTAGCGATCGGCCGTCAGCTGAAGCGGCGCGTCGGTGGCAGCGTTGAAGGGATCGACGCCCACGGCCATCAGCGAGATGCCGTGCGACTGCGCATGCTCACGGAGTTGCGATTCGATCCCGCACAACTCGCGCAACACGCCGTCGATCGAGCGGTGCACGGCACTCGCGTACTCGATCTGGCCGCCCGGCTCGAACGTCAAGGAGCCGCCGGCTTCACTCGAAAAGCGGGGCACGCCCTTGTCGGAAAGCGTTTCATGCCACGACAGCCGCTGTGCGACCTCGCGCACGAAGTCGATCGTGCACCCTGTGTCAGCAGCGGGAAAAATTGGAGCAATGGCCTTCGTGTGTGCGTCGAACGCGAGCAGTTCGAGCTCAGCGCCGAACGTCAGGCTCGGATGCGCCGGCGCGTTGAAGCAATGTTCGCTCAGATAGCGCGACACCCACTTCGCGCGCGCGCGCGATTCGCTCGTCACGCCGCCGGCTCTGCCAGCGCGAGTGCGACCAAGGGATCAGGCTCCGTCAGCCAGTCGGTCAATCGAAAGCCTGCGTTCTCCAGCATCGCCGTCGCGGAGGCGCGGTCGTACTTGCAGCTGATCTCCGTCCGCACCGATTCGCCGTCATCGAAATGCACGTCGCCGACGAGTGGAATGTGCACGTCCTGGTCACCGCACGCGACGAGGTGCATCTCGATGCGTGCATCCTCCACGTTGTAGAACGCGTGATGCCGAAACGCCGCGAGTTCGAAGTTGGCATCGAGCTCACGGTTGAGCACACGCAACACGTTGAGGTTGAACTCGGCCGTGATGCCGCGCGCGTCATTGTATGCGGCGTTCAACACCGCGACGTCCTTGATGAGATCGACGCCGAGCAACAGGCGGTCGGTCGGCCGCAGCGTGGCGCGGATGCGGGTGAGAACATCGCGCGCCGACTCCGGGTCGAAGTTGCCGATCGTGCTGCCGAGGAATGCGTAGAGCAGGGGATGCCGCGAGCCGTGGGCGGCGACGTCATCGCGCATGTCGGCGATGGTCGGCGCCACTTCGAGCGCAGGAAACTCGGTGCGCAGCGCCGCCGCCGTGAGCTCGAGCGTGTCGCCATCGACGTCGAGCGGGAGATACTGCGTCGGGCCGCGCTGCGTCATCGCATGCAAGAGCACGCGCGACTTAGTCGCAGTACCAGCTCCGAGCTCGGCGAGCGCGCGCGGTGTGGTGCGCTCCACGATCTCCATCGCACGCCGCTCGAGCAGTGCGCGCTCAGCGCGCGTCGGGTAGTACTCCTCGAGCCGCGTGATCTCGTCGAACAACTGCGACCCTCGCGCGTCGTAGAAGTACGTGGGCGGAAGCTCCTTCTGTCCGTCGCGCAACAGGCCTTCGCGCACGTCCGCGATCATGCGCGAGCGTGCGTCGGTGAGCTCGAGCGTCAGCGCGGGCAGTGCCGAGCTCTCACACATTGCGCGCACAGCGGAAACCGGCAAAGATCTGTCGGCGAATCGGATAGTCCCAGTTGCGGAACGTCGCACGTGCAACGTCGGCGCTCGTCGCCCACGACCCACCGCGCAGCACCTTGTAGTCGGTGCCGAAGAAAACTTCGGAGTATTCGGGATACGGAAACGCCTCGAACGCCGGATAGCCGCGGAAGTCGGTAGATGTCCACTCCCATACGTCGCCGATCATGCCGTAGCAGCCGATCGGAGAGACGTTCCGAGAATACGCGTTCACCTGCGCCGTGCCGAACGACAGTTGATCGACGTTCGCCAACTCCGGAGCGAGCGGTTCATCGCCCCATGGATACAGAAGCTTGACGCCGCGCGCCGCGTCCCATGTCGCTGCTGCCTCCCATTCCTGCTCCGTTGGCAGACGTTTGCCGACCGACTGCGCGAATGCTTCCGCCTCGTAAAAGCACACGTGACAGACGGGCAACAGCGGATCGATGCGCTCGACATGATCCATCGAGCGAGTCATCCACTGCGCCTTGCCGTCCTGCGCCCAGTGCTTCGGCGCGCGCACGCCGGACTCCGTGCGCCACGCCCAACCGGCATCGCTCCAGTATTGGCGGATGTCGTAGCCGCCATTGTCGACGAACTCGCGATACGCGCCGTTCGTGACTGGCGTGACGTCGATGTCGAAAGGTGCGAGCTCGATCTCGTGTGCCGGACGCTCGTTGTCGTACGCCTCACCGCGATCGTCGGTGCCGATGCGAACACGGCCGCCGGGAAAGCGCACCATTGCACCTTCGACGCGCGGTGCCGAGCCCCTCGGAAGTAGAAACGCGCGAGGTGCGGCGTAGGGCTCGCCCTGCTTGAGCTGCAGCGTCTGGAGGATCGTCTCCTGATGCTGCCGTTCGTGTTGCGCCACCATACGCACGACATACGCATCGCGCAGCAGCGGATCGCTCGCGCTGAACGTCTCGCTGCCGAGTCGCGACATAACCGCACGACGAACGCGCGCCAACTCTTCACGCTGTCCCGCCAATGTGGGCAGCGGAAGCGCGCCACGCGTCGCCCGAGGATGCTCGAAGGGGTTGTACGTGCCTGGCATCTCCGAGAACTCGATCGGCCCGTCGAGATTTTGCAGCAGCCAAAGCTTCTCGAACGCGGCGATGTGGCCCAGATCCCACAAGATCGGACTCATCAGTGGGTCGTGCTGCCGCGAGACATCCTCGTCGGAAAGCGGGGCGATGATCGCCAGCGTATGCTGCCGCGCACGCTCGAGCAACGCGAGCGCTCGGCGCACGGCGTCGGTCGCGTGGTCCTGATGCGCCGAAGGTGTAGCGGTGGTCGTCATGCAAGCTCCTGCGGTTGGCAATCGCGAGACGCCAGGCGACTTGGCCTCCACAGATAACTTCGCTCATTGCGCAAGAGTTCCGACAGGTCCGGGAAGGCAGGCCCGCCGACTTCTAGTACACGCGCCTTCCATCCCGTTGGCGGCTGGCGTCGAACAACGTTCCGTACGTCACCGTAAGGAAGGGCCGATTCGACAATATTTCCGACCGGATCACCGGGTAGCCCACGTCGACGCGAATGCTACTCACCGTGCCGTTCGCCGACAGCAGGCGGAGTCGCGCACCCACCACTGCAGCCTTGAGCTCGCCGCCAGGGACGTCGAAGACGCGCCAGCGGTAGGAACCGGCCGCGAAACCGCCGACGTTCAACACCGACGCCGCAGCCACATGCATGACACGAACGTCGCGATCGATCGAGGCGGCGAGTGAGCGCCCGCCACGCGCGGCATACTGGCGGACGACTGGCACTGTGTAGTCGGCCACCGGCATCAGCGACAGCGCACGACGGTCCGGGTCGAGCTCGAGCAATTGCTCGGCCGTGAACCGCGCGCCCCACATGCCGCGCGCAGCTTCCGAATACCACGACAGCGACGCGCGCGTGATCTGGTTCTGATCCACCCCTCGGCCGAGATAGCTGGAGAACCATGCGTCGGCCATGAGAATCTGTCCGCGGCGCGGCAGCCACACGCGTCCCGTCCAGCCATCGATCTTCATCGCCGCCGTGTGTGCGTCGCGCTCGTAGCCGCCGCCGACGATGCCTTCGCCCTCCCACCCGAGCGGGACGTCGATGAAGCCACGGCCCGGCACGATCCAGCTCGCACTGTCGAACTGCGCCGTGCGACGCTGAACGCCCATGTCGAGTCCGAGGAAGCTCCGCACGTGGGGCATGCCGTCGGGAACCCCGCGCCGAGACGGCGAGATGCTCGCTGCGCTGTCGAACTCCGCGCCGGCGAGAAGCGTGGTGACGCCCAAGTCGCTGCGCCGAACGGTCCGGCCCACGAGTGTCATCGCGCTGATCGTGTGCAGCCCCTTCTCGACCGCCACGGTATCGCGATAGGACAGCCGCGAGAAGTTGGCCTCGGCGCGCCAACCATCGAAGACGCTGTACTCATGGCGGCGGAGCCCGAGGCGGAACGAGTGCGCACCAGCAAGGTTCGCGATGCGAAGATTGCCAGCGACGTCCGAGCCGAGCACGAATGGATCGACGACGGTGAGCGCGGCGCCGTTGCCGCGGAACGTCATTTCGCGCGTGACCGCCACTGCGCGCCCGGTGCCGAGGAAGTTGCGATCCTCGATGCCAAAGGAGAGCTGCGAGGGTGTGCGGAGCCGAGCCGTGGGTCGCAACGTCCAGGTGTCGCGCGTGCGGAGCGCCAACGCCACGCCGCCGAGTGTATCACACTTGGTGGCGATGACGACGGCGTCGGAGAAGAGGCGCTGTGCGCGCAGGCGGCGCATCGTTTCGCCGACACGCAGCGTGTCGACCGTGTCGCCTGGCGCGAACAGCAGTTGTCGCCGGATGACGCTTTCGCGTGACGGAGTGTGCAGGCCGCCGAAAACCGCTGCAGGTCCGGGCAGCCGTGGTCCGCTGCTCAGGATCTCGACGGAGCTGATGCGAACGCCGCTGAGGGCAGCAAGGGACGCGCGCGACTCCGTGAGAGCGCACTCCGCGGCGCGCGCTGGCGCGGCAAGGAGGCACGCACTCATCGTCGAGTACGCGAGACTACGGACAGCGAGGCGCAGCGTGTCGGCTCGGTGGGGGCCGGCGTACGGCGGAATGGGTGGGATGGCGGCGTCGGGCAGGCGCCGCCACGTGCACGGGAAAGACTATGGCAGATCGGCAAAGGAAACAACTGCCGGCTCTTGCATTCTGGCGCCGGCGGCGGCACCGTGCCCACGTGGACACCCCGTCGCGGATCTACGCCAGCGGACTCGCTCTCATCGCAGCACTCGCCTGCCGTGATGCGGCGCCGCCTGTGCCCCCCAGGGCCGTTTCGGCGACGACGTCCGTTGCTCTTGCAGGGGCCGCGTCTCCAGCCCCTACCGACACCGCGATTCCACCCGGGCCGCTCGGCGAATCAATCAAGCGCGGGCTCGCGCTGATCGAGCACACCCCCGATTCGTTGCCGAAGTACGTCGGCGGAAATCTGCGCTGCTCGAGCTGTCACCTCGACCGCGGACTGCGGCCGAACGCTGCGCCGTTGGCGGGAGTGCACAATCGCTACCCGCGCTACATCGAACGCTCGGGCGCCGTCGTGCCGCTGGAGGATCGCGTGAACTACTGCTTCACGCGCAGCCTTGCCGGACGCGCGCTTCCGCCGCGCAGTCGCGAGATGGTCGACATCATCGCGTACCTCGCGTTCATCTCACGCGGCCCGGCAGCGAGTGGTCATGTCGCCGGCGAGGGAATGCCGAAGATGACCGCGCTCGTGGCCGACAGCACGCGCGGTCATGCGGAATTCGCGGCCAACTGCGCGCGCTGTCACGGCGTTGATGGGGCAGGGATCGCGGTGGTTCCGGCGCTGTGGGGCGCGAAGTCGTACAGCGTGGGTGCGTCGATGGCACGCGTGGAGCGCGCGGCGTCGTTCATTCGGCACAACATGCCCTTCGACAAGCCAGGCACACTCACCGACCAACAGGCATACGACATCGCAGCGTATGTGAATTCGCACGCGCGTCCCGATTCGCCAGGGAAGGAACTGGACTGGCCGAAGGGCGGCGCACCAACGGACGTCCCGTATGCAACGGTCGGCCGAATGCCGACGCGTGTCGTTCCTGTCTTGCCGCGAAAGCATACTGAAGGGACGATCGTCCCGGCGCCCATCGGGGTGGGAAAGTAGTAGGGCGCACGACCTCAGAGCACGAACTACGCAGCCGTCAGGGATCGATAAGCTCGACTTCCCGCACAGCCGATACGGGCGCCCCGCCAGCCGGCGTCAACATGAGCGTCAGCCGGTACCGACCTGAGTCCAGGTTAGCGAGGTCCATCGATATCGCATGCGCAGCAGCGCGCTCCGGAGATGTTCGGGCGTCTGTCCACTTGATACGAATCGGCGTATCGATTGGTGTGAGGCCGAGCTTCTGGCGCGCACTGCGAATCCAGCCGTGATCTACCCGCTCGACGCTCACCGCGATGTCTACGGCCTCACCTTCTGTCGAAAGCCCATACGTCTCCCAGAAGAGTCCGAGTGCTCGGTTGCGCGTCACCGTGTCGCCAGGAATCGCGCGCGCGAGCGCCGAGTCGAGCGACGTTGCTGGCTCATCGCCGGCGCGATACACGAGCAGGTCCGATAGCGAAAGGCGCGCGCTGTCCGCGCCAGGGACATACGCACGACGCGTGCGGCCCAGCGTGCGCGTCGTCGTGTCCGCGATGTCGACGCCGACGATCCACGGTGTGCCCGCGAGCATCACACGCACGCGACCCACGTGACCCGTGTCCGGCTCACTGACTACGGCGACGCCATCGGTTCCGGCTGCGCCCACTCGCCCGACGAGAGTGCGCAGAGAATCATCGCGCGCCGCAAATGCCGCGACGAGCAGCGTGCTGTCGCCGCGACGGAAGCGCGCGAACTGCGCCGCCACATTCGCAACACGCTTCACCATTGGCGGCGCATAGCGTGCCTCCGCGCGCGGAGCGTTCATGTCCCACGCATCCGGCTGCAGCGGCTTAAGCGAATCGGACAACCAACGCACCGGCGCGAAAGCAAAGCTCGGCGACGGGTCGTGGCCGATGATGCTCGGTTCCTGCATCGATCCCATGCTCGTGACCGTGCGGCTCCACGCCGTCGGCCATCCGTAGCGCAGCACGAGCTCCGCGGCATCTCGGCCCCAGCTCAG
>JAQBPV010000253.1 GCA_028287345.1 Gemmatimonadota bacterium | reverse complement strand
GCGTTCGTCGTCGGCATCTGGCTGACATTCGTCCTGCTCATCGGCCTCCCGCTCATCCCGGCAACACTGATGGCCTGGCGACGACACTTCTGGTCGCCGGTTCGGCGCGTGCTGTTCACAGCTGTCACGGTGGGAATCGTCATCGGCGCACCGCTGCTCGCCTATTGGAAGGTGCTTCCCTTCTAGCGGTAAGCGAGTGCTCTTGCGGGGACGCTGACGCGAAGACAGCATCAACACTTCACGCGCCCAGCTTCTCGACTTCCGTTCGGGCGCGCCCTATCGTAGGCGCTGATGCCACGGTCGTCCCGCCCGTCTCGCCAGTCCGTCACCAGCACGCCGATCCACACACTGGAGCACGACGCGGTCGCCGTCGCGCTCCAGGAAGCACTCGGCGCACGCGTGCTCCTCATTCGAACTATCGGCGAAGGCGGCATGGGACGCGTGTATCTCGCCCGCGATCCACAGCTCAAGCGCTTCGTCGCGGTGAAGGTTCTCCTGCAGTCGCAGGCCACCAATGCGGAATCGCACGCGCGCTTTCAACGCGAAGCGCAGTCCATCGCCGCGATCTCGCATCCGAATGTCGTCCAGATCTACGGCGTGGGTGAGCTGCCCGACGGACGCCCGTACTTCATCATGCAGTACGTCGCCGGCGGCAGCATGGCCGAGCGACTCACGCGATCGGGACCGCTGCCGGTTGAAGCCGCCGAGACGGTCATCGGCGACGTTGCCGCCGCGCTGGCCGCCGCGCATCGGCGCGGCATCATCCACCGCGACGTAAAGCCGGCGAACGTGCTCTGGGATGAAGACGGTGAGCGCGCCACCGTCTCCGATTTCGGCATCGCTGCGCTTCAACCGACGGAAGACGCAGAGAACGACATCCGCATCACCGGCAGCGGAATGGCCGTCGGCTCGCCCGCCTACATGAGTCCCGAGCAGATTCTCACCGAGCCGGTGACAGCGAAGAGCGACATCTACGCGCTCGGACTACTCGGCTACGAGCTGCTCACCGGTCGCGGGCCATATCACGCCACCAAGCCGAGCGACGTGGTGGCTGCGCATCTGCGCGATAGTCCACGCCGGCTGTCGGAAGCGCGCACTGACATTCCCGAGACGCTGCAGGATCTCCTGCTGCGCTGTCTCGCGAAGGATCAGGAGGACCGTCCCACCGCCGAAGAGGTCATGCTCGCCATGACGCCGGGTGCGGCGGACGCACTCGAGTGGCCGCCGCCCGGTCTCGAGCGACTGCGCGGCGCACTCTGGGGGCTTGCGCCACCGATCGCACTCGGCGCTGCATTTCTTCTGGTGCCGCTGATATTCCTCGTCGAGGTCGGCAGTTTCAGCGTTGGAGAAAGTGCGCTGGCGATGCCGCTTTTCCTCGCTGTGTCGATGCTCTTCGCGTCGGCCGCCTTCATCCGCGCCGCGCAACGCACATGGGTGCTCGGCAACGTGCTCGTGCGAAGCTCGCGGCTCGGCTACGGATGGGGCACGGTGGTGGAGGTCATGGCCGACCGCCGTGGTGATACGGGCTCCGTCATCGCCGGCACGCGAGAGTACGGCAGTCTTCCCGTTGCCGAGCGCACTACGCTTCGTGTCTTGCGCGTCGTGCAGGCGCTGGCGCTGTTCTCCGCGACACCGCTCGCTCTCGTCGCCGCGATTCTTGCCCTCATGCTGCGGCGGGAGGGCTCGAGCTCGTTCGCCACGGCGACGCTGTCGGTGTTCGTGCTCGTCGGATCGGTCGGCGTGCTCGCTCGGCTCTATGAGGGCGTTCGGCTGAGCAGGATACGGCGCAAGCGCGCCGAGCGGCCGCATCACAAGAATGAGAGCACGCTGGCGCCGTCGTGGTATGCGGCGTTCGAGCGCTCGCGCGAAGGACAAGGGTTCGGCCGCGGAAGCGCGGTGAACGGGGTGATGACAGCGTTGCTCGTCTCATCTGGCGCACTGCTCGTGCTCTTCTGTGCGGCCGCGATTCTCGCTGCGAGTGTGATCACTGTCGCGGGGCAGGTGTTCAACAGCCGATCGATCGCCTTCGCGTACTCGGAGCTGGTATCGACGGCGCAGAGTCCACCCGGTGGCGGGAGCTACCGCATCCCGACTGATGGTCGCGTAACGCCGATCGAAGCGGGGGAAGCGCTGCTGGCGATCAACTCCGCGACGAACAAGCGAAAGGCGTCACCGCTCGAGCGTCGCGTGAACAATGACTATCCACCATGGCACCGAGTGGTGCCGCCGCGCGACGTCTTTCCGGCGTCGAAGGAAATGACGTGGACGTCTGCCGCCATTCTCACGGCGGCGAAGGGACTCACTCCAGCCCAACGCGAAGCACTGATGCGCGCGTCGGCACATCCGGCGCGTGACGAGCTCTCTCACGTCGCACTCGCGTCGTCGGCCGACCTCTATGGTGCGCTGCTGCGGCTCCCGCTGATCAAGCCGCTCTACCCCTTTGACTTTCCTGTCGTCATCCTCGTCGGCTTGCGCGATGCGGCCGAGTCGCATGCGGCACTCGCTGCACTGGATGTGGCCGATCAGCGTCCACTCGATGCGGAGCGTCATGCGCGCGAGATCATCAGCGTTGGAGAACTGGTGCTCGACATGCACCAGGGCATCAACCTCGGCGAAGGACGCCGGCTCGTCGAGCAGGGAGTCGGCACGCTCGAGGCGGTCTACGTTGCGACGGGCCGAGAGCGCGACGCGCGTGTGTTGCTCGACTCGATGGTCGCGTCGACGCGCACGAATCCACGGCGGATCAGGCCTGGCATCGAGGGACTCCAGCGTGCGATGCGCGATACGACGATTGCGCGCGGCGCTCGCATGGAGCTGCTGTTACCGCTGGTGATGCGTGTCTGCGCGGATCCGAAGGAGTTGCTCTTTGGTGTCGACGAAGACTATCGGCGAGATGTGCGATACGCGCGCGATTCGCTGGCGCGATATCCGAGCGAGCGTGCGTGGGTCGATGCGGTGGATTCGATGCTGACGCTGGGCGCGGTGCCGATCGGTGGTTCGAGTCCACCCAGTCCGTTGGTGCTCGTGGCCAGCGTGATCGATGCTGTCGTGGGCGGTAAGCGGTTCGAGAGCTGTGCGGGTTTGACGACGCAGCTTTCTGGGGCGCTCTAGAGAGGGCCGAGCAGTCGCTGTCCACTCGTCGAGCCTATCCGCGCCAGTCGGATCCCAACTGTTTCATACGCGGACACAAACGAACACAAACGGTATTTGACGGAAACGACATCGTGCATACATGCGCCGATATCCGTTCAAGTTCCGTCAAAATCCGTTTGTGTCCGCGTATCAAATTGTTGATGCCTGCCCGAGGCAGTTATGGCTTTGGCTTTGGCTTCGACTTGGGCGCAGGCACCGTCGGCGACTTCGTCCGCTTCTCCACCGCAGACGGCTTCGCAGGTTTATCAACCTTGACCAGCGACTCCCCCACATCCTCGACCGACTCGCCGTCGAGAAGCTGCGTCAGCCAATCGTTGAACAACACGCCGTCCACTTTCGTCGTGTACATTGCATTGCTGCGCAAAATCGTATGCGTCTTACCCGGCGCCGTGTAGGAATGGAACCAGTTCGTGCCATTCGAGACCTGCGCCAGGTCCGTACCGAGGAACTTCGGCAGCGACGGATTCTTGATGCCGAGCAACGACAGGAAGTACACCTGCGTCGCATCTTCCGCCGAGTTGAATTGCGCGAAGTGCACGCGCGGCGCTGAGCGACTCGCGGCGAGATACAAGCGCTCGAATGTGAACTCCGTCGAGTCGAGGTTGCGATACGCGGGGTCGCGCTGGAGGTAGTCCTGCGCGCCCCAGCCCGCAAGCAACGCCGGTACCGCCGGCGCCTCATACCCGCCAGCAGCGTCGCCAAGCTGCACCACGCGTGCGCGCGGATAGCGCCGCGCCACCTTCGCTGCGACCACCGGTGACGGAATCGCACCAGCGCTCACGCCTGTGACGAACACCAGCCGCGGGTTCTTGATGTTCGAGTACACCCAGTCGAGAACCGCTTCGAGATTCACGGCGCCTTGATGCCGCACGGCGAAGTACTTCCCGCTCTTCTCGTAATCGACGGTTCTAGTGCCCAGATGAACATCGCCCGTGCAGTACGGGATGTAGATCATCGTGTAGTCGCGCACCGGGTTCGCTTCGTTCGCGACGTCGAAGATCCCCTGTCGTATTGACGCGTCGTTCGCGGAGTCCGACGTCATCGTGTACGTCGGCCTGGCTTTCGGATCGCACTCCGCGGCGCGCCAGCATGCGCCGCCGCCGTTGAGGAAGATCATCACCTTGTCGGGGAGCCCCGGACGCACCTTGAACGTGAACGTCGAATCGTGCGCGCAACCCGTGCCCTCACGTCCCGGAATTCTGTTCCACCCTTTGCTTAGCGACGAGAGAGGCTTCGCTGTGTCGGCCCACACTCGGGCCGCGGGGACTCTGGGCGCAGATGCAGGCGCCGGCGCGACGACCACCTCTCCCGCTTGAGCGACGCGAGGCTGCCGCGAACACGCAGACACCAGGCACAGGACGACGAAGGCAATGCGGCTCATGTGATGATCCATCCCGTAATCTCGGCAAATCGGGGCTAGTTTACCTGTGACCGCCCTTACAAGTCTCTAAACATACGGACAGTCGCTCGGAACGCTGTCCTTCCGCGGCTCTTACCTCCGTTCATGCTGCACTGAGCGCGGTTCATGACACCGACCTGCGTCTCGGAACAGGGCGCGCCTCGAGCGTCAAAGGCAACCTACTGTGCACGAGCCAGCGCGGTTCCAACACAGCCTGACATCGAGGATTCCATGAAGACCAAGCGCGATCCGCACGCATATCCTCGTGCACCCTTTGGCATGCGTTGGTGTCAAACTGAGCGTCGATGCCGGTATGCAGCATTTCCCTCCTCCCGCACGCCCGTGCCCCGCCGCATCCCATTTATAGTAGTCGCCGCGCTCGTTGCTGTCTTCATGACGGCGAGCAAGGCCACGGCCCAGCAGGTCGACGTCATTCGTGGCGTCATCGCTGGTCCCGACAACGCACCCATCGACAACGCCAACGTCACCGCGACATCCGTGGCTGGCGGGGTCAACCGCACTGCCCGCACTGACAAGAGTGGTCGCTTCACGATCACCTTCCCCGGTGGTGAGGGAGACTACTTCGTCAACGTCACCGCCATCGGTTTCGCGCCGAAGCGGTTCGAGGTCAAGCGCACCGCCGACCAGGACATCCTCGTCGCCGACGCACGTCTCTCTCGCATGGTTCTCCTCGACACGATGCGTGCCGTGGCGGAGCGCGGCCGAGTCAATCGGAACGACAAGCCGACCGACATCAGCGGCAACGAGATCGCCGCCAATGCCGCCGCCGTCAGCGCCGCACAGCAGGGCGACCTCAATGCCATGGCCGCGTCGATTCCCGGTGTCACGCCAGTTACCGGAGCCGATGGCGATCCGGCCGGCTTCTCCGTGCTCGGACTCTCCGCCGACCAGAACTCCACGACGCTCAACGGCTCCAACTTCGGCAGCACCAACATCCCGCGCGACGCGCAGGTTTCCAGCTCGCTCATCACGACGCCCTATGACGTGAGCCGAGGTGGGTTCAGCGGCGGGCAGTTCAACATCAACTCCGGCTCCGGCTCGAACTTCATTCGCCGCAGCTCGAGCCTCAACATCGATTCGCCGAAGCTGCAGTGGACAGATCGCACCGCTCGCGCGCTCGGACAGCAGTACTCGAACCTCTCGCTCGGCGGCGCTGTCTCGGGTCCCATCGTGATGGACAAGGCGTACTACAACGTCTCGTATCAACTCGGACGTCGCGCGAACGATCTGCAGACGCTCATGAACACCGATCCCGTCGGCCTGCAGGCTACCGGCATCTCGGCCGACTCCGTTGCACGGCTGCTCGCGCTCGCGCAGCTCGCCAACATTCCGACCAACATCGGCGGCGGAATTCCGAACGACCGTCTGCAGGATCAGGGCTCCGTGTTCGGCAGCTTGAACTTCACGCCCCCCGGCTCGAGTTCGGGGCAGACGTTCAGCATGACGTTCAACGGCAACTGGAACAAGCAGACGCCAATCGGTCAGCTGACGTCGGAGCTTCCCGCGCACAGCGGTGATCGCACGAACTACGGTGCTGGTGTTCAAGGCAGCCACACGGCCTACATCAGGAACCTGATCCTCAGCGAAAGCAACATCAACATCAACGCGAACAAGAACTACGGCACGCCGTACACGCTGCTGCCCAACGGCAGCGTGCTCGTGAACTCCACCTTCGCCGACGGCACCAGCGGCGTTCGCAACATCGGCTTCGGTGGCAACGCGAACCTGAGCACGCAGAGCCAGAACGGCACTGTCGGCGTCTC
The DNA here is from genome assembly GCA_028287345.1 of Gemmatimonadota bacterium. Classification (GTDB taxonomy): domain Bacteria; phylum Gemmatimonadota; class Gemmatimonadetes; order Gemmatimonadales; family Gemmatimonadaceae; genus AG11. The sequence continues at coordinate 13,322 of JAQBPV010000253.1, read as the reverse complement.
GAACCAGCTGTCGTGGTTCAGCAAGGACAACAAACATCGCCTGAAGCTCGCGAGTGAGCTGCGCCAGGACGCCTATCGCCAGGATCAGACGAGCAACGCGCTCGGCACCTTTTTCTTCAATTCGCTCGCCGACCTCCAGGCGAACACGCCGGCGATCTACACGCGCCAGCTGTCACCCCGCCTGCAGAGCGCCAGCCAGACCATCGGCGCGCTCTCGCTCGGCGACTCGTACAAGCGGAGCAGCGACCTCCAGTTCCAGTACGGTCTGCGCCTCGACGCCAATCACTTCTCGGCAACGCCGAACTTCAATCCCGACGTGCAGCGCCTCTACGGCGTCCGCAACGACTTCGCGCCCAACCGACTCTACCTGAGCCCGCGCCTCGGCTTCTCGTGGACGTATGGCGAAGCGCCGCAGATCGCGGCCTTCGACGGTGCAGTGCGTGGTCCGCGCGCTGTTGTGCGCGGTGGCGTTGGAGTGTTCCAGAACATGCCCGGTGCGTCGAGCATCGGCGGCGCAATCGACAACACCGGACTTCCCGGCGGCGTGCAGCAGCTGAGCTGCGTCGGTCCCGCGGCACCGACGCCGCGGTGGGATCTGTATGCGGCGGATCCGTTGAACATCCCGACACAGTGCGCCGATGGCAGCACCGGCAGCGTGTTCTCGAACAACGCGCCGAACGTCACGCTTTACGACAAGGACTTCCGCGAGCGCAAGAGCGTGCGGGGCAACCTCCAGTGGAATGGTCCGCTGTTCAACAACCGCCTGGCCGCAACGGTCGAGGCGACGTACAGCGCGAACATGAACCAGAGCAGCTTCGTCGACCTCAACTTCTCGCCGTCGCTGAAGTTCAGCCTCAAGGAAGAAGAGAATCGGCCGGTCTACGTGAACAGCACGAGCATCGTGCCGACGACGGGCGCCATTGCGTCGCGCGATGCGCGCGTCAGCCAGCTCTTCTCACGCGTGAGTGAGCTCAAGTCCGATCTGCGGAGCAACAGCAAGCAGCTGCGCCTCTCGCTCTTCCCCACGAATTTCAGCAGCAACCTCACATGGTCCGCGTCGTACGTGCTCGCCGACAACCGTGAGCAGTCGCGCGGCTTCTCGAGCACCGTCGGCGATCCGACGTCCATCGAGTGGACGCGCAGCCAGTTCGACTCGCGCCACCAGATCACGTACTCGCTCGGCTACAACTTCTTCGATGCGGTTCGCGTGAACTGGTACGGCCGCTTTGCGAGTGGTAGCACGTTTACCCCGGGCATCTCGGGCGACGTGAATGGTGATGGATACTCGAACGATCGCGCATTCATCTTCGATCCGGCGAAGGCTACCGACGCCGCCGTGGCTGCTGGCATTCGCGACCTGCTCACGACGGGCTCCGGTCCGGCGAAGGAATGTCTTTCGGCGCAGCTCGGACATCTTGCGCAGCGCAACAGCTGTCAGGGACCGTGGACGTCGAACGCGAACCTGAGCATCTCGTTCAATCCCATGAAGGTGCGCATGCCGCAGCGCACCACGCTCAGCTTCTCCGTCTCGAACCCGCTCGGCGCCGCCGACATCCTGCTGCATGGCGAGAACAGGCTGCACGGCTGGGGACAGTTCGCGGTGAGCGATCCCACGCTGCTGTATGTTCGCGGCTTCGATGCAGCGAACGGCCGCTATAAGTACGAAGTGAATCCGCGGTTCGGCAGCACCAATCCGACGTTCAGCACCTTCCGCGCACCGGTGACGCTGACGATGCAGATTCGCGTCGACGTCGGACCGTCGCGCGAGCGTCAGATGCTCACGCAGATGCTCGACCGCGGGCGCACGCGCGACGGTCAGAAGGCCGAAGCGGGGATGCTCAAGGCGATGTACGGCACGGGCGGCGTGATGAATCCGATGGCGCAGCTGCTTCGCCAGAGCGACACGCTCGAGCTCACCGGTCCGCAGGCCGACAGCCTTGCGACCATGAACCGATCCTATACCATCAAGTTGGACAGCATCTGGACACCGGTGACGAAGGATCTCGCCGCGCTCCCGCAGAACTACGATCAGAGCGACGCGTATCATTCTTACAAGGCGGCGCGCGAAGCCACGATCGATCTGCTGGTGGAATTGGCGCCGAGGATCAAGAGCCTGCTCACGGCGGATCAGAAGCGTAAGCTGCCCTCGCTCGTGGCCAGCCATCTCGACACGCGTTATCTCGCCGGCATTCGCAGCGGGACGGCCGGCAATACGGGCGGCGGCGTGTTCATGGGTGGATTCATGGGCGGTGGATTCGGTGGCGGTGGTGGAGGCGGTGGAGATCGTATCATCATTCGAGGCGGACCATGATGCAGTCAATTCGTAAGAGCGCGCGCGGCGCGCTTGCACTCTCGCTCACCGCAGCCGGTGTGGTCGGTGCACAGGCGCAGGCGACTACCACGTCGCCGTCGACGGCGTCGAAGATCACCACGCGCCAGATGCCGGCGGCCATGGCCTCGAGCACCGACTCCATTGGTTCTGTCGCGGCAGTGCGCCAGTTGCCCAACGGCAACGTTCTCGTGAACGACCAGGCGCGTCGTCGCGTGATCATGCTCGACAAGAACATGAAGCTGGTGGGCGTCGTTGCCGACTCGACGAGCAGCACCGCTAACGCCTATGGCGTGCGGCCCGGTGGGTTGATGGCCTATCGCGGCGACTCGACGTTGTTCGTCGATCCCGCGTCGCTGTCGATGCTCGTCATCGATCCAAACGGCAAGATCATTCGCACCATGGCGGCGCCGCGCCCGAACGACGTCAACTTCCTGACCGGTGGTGCGGCTGGCAATCCTGGCTTCGACGGACAGGGCCGGCTCGTCTATCGCACCATGGACTTCGGGTTTGGCCGAGGTGGTCCGCGTCCCGAGCCCGGCAAGCCATTCGTGCCGCCCACGCCGCCGGACAGCTCGGCGCTCGTGCGCTTCGATCTCGCCACGCGGAAGCTCGACACGGCCGGGTTCTACAAGATCCCGAAGGCCAACGTGCAGATGACGCAGGACGCGAATGGCGGGATGCGCGTCAGCGTGATCATGAATCCGTTGCCCGTCGTGGACGACTGGGCGGTATTGAGCGATGGCACTGTGGCATTCGTGCGCGGACATGACTACCACGTCGACTTCGTGGACGCGTCGGGTGCGAAGACAGCGGCGGAGAAGATCCCGTACGACTGGCAGCGCATGACGGACGACGACAAGCAGCGCTTCCTCGACTCCTCGAAGGTTGCGATCGAGAAACAGCGTGCGGCGATGGTGGCGGGTGGTGGCGCGGGTCCCGGCCGTGGTGGGCTTGCAGACGCAGCCGCGGCTGTCCTTGGCGGCGCGGCGCCGGAGCGGATGACGATCACGATGTCGCGCCCCGCCGGTGGCGAGGGTCCTCCGCGCGTGGAGATGGGCGGTGGACCCGGTGGTCCTGGCGGTGGCCCGCAGCCGGTGCAGATGGTGAACGCATCTGAGCTACCGGACTACAAGCCGGTGTTCGGAACGGGCTCGGTGAAGGCCGACATGGACGGCCGGCTGTGGGTGCGCACGATACCTACGAAGGCGACCACCGGCGGCGCGATCTACGACGTGATCGACCGGAGCGGTAAGCTGGTGGACCGTGTGCAGGTGCCGGCGGGAACGACGATCGCGGGCTTTGGAGCCGGCGGGGTCGTGTATCTCGGCGCGCGGGATAGCTCTGGGCTGCACATACAGCGAATCGCCCTTCGGTAGAGGGGAGATCAGGGGCGCTCGCTTCGCTCGCTTATGGGGCGCCGCGCTACGCGCTGGCTTACGGGGCGCCAAGAGGCCCGCGGCATTCGCCGCGGGCCCTCTTGCTTAGGGGGCGCTCCGCTTCGCTCTACCCATGACAACCGGCTTGGTAGGCTCCGGTTCCACGGGAGTGAACTCGTACCCTGCGCCGCGGGCAAAGCGAATCGCGACCTTCGCGCTCTTCGCGAGCTTCTTCCGCACGTAGCTCACGTACACCTGGACCAGCGTCCGCTTGTTCGTCGACGACTGGTCGCCCCAGACGAAGTCCGCCAGTGTGTCCACTCCCACCGGCTTCGGCGCGTGCCAGAACAGGCAGTCCACGATCCCGTATTCGTGCGGTGTGAGGGCCACCTCTCGGCCAGCGCACCACACGCGCCGAGCCTCGCGGTCGAACACGATGTCGCCAACGGCGATGCGGCTCCCCGCGTTAACCGTACGGGCCCGCCGAGTGGCGGCCTGCAGACGTGCGACGAGCGTCGGTGAGCCCGTGATGATCGCGTCGTCCGCCCCGCCATGCAGCAGCGCGATGCTGCGCTTCTCGTCGATCACCCGGACGTACACGATGTGGAGCGAGGGCTGGCGCCGGCGCAGCTGACGAATCTCCTGGGCTGCATCACGTTCGGAGACGTCATCGAGCACGACGACATCCGGCGAAACCGTCGCGAACGACGCGAGCAGGTCCGCGAATGAAGTGTGAACGGCCGCCAGCGTCGTCTCATCGCAAACGGTCGAGACGACCTGGTCAACGAGGGACGGATCTTCCGAAACGAGGGCAACGGCGGCCGTCGCGGCGCGAATTCTCTGCATGCGAGCGGTGTTTTGTGTGGGACACACGATGTTCGCGCACTGACAGTGTACCGGTTTCCGGACGGTACCGCAATTCATATGTTTTTATAGACGGACGCCAACCGCTTTCCCATCTGACAGCCCATCATGACCACACCGACTTCCGCGCGACGCCTCCGTTGGACCCTCGCTGCGCAGCTGGCGGCCGGATTCGTCCTCGCGATTCCCGCCCTGGCGCAGCAGACAGTACCACAACCCGAGTCGCGCGTCCACGCCAACTGGACCCTCGCCAACCGATACAGCAACACCGCCCTGCGGAACGTCATCTTCGGCACGGCCGTCCAACCCCGCTGGATCGGGAAGACCGACTCCATGTTCTACAACTGGAAGAGCAAGGCCGGTTCGCAATTCACTCTGGTCGTCCCCATGACGACCACCAAGCGCCCGCTCTTCGACCACGAGAAGCTCGCCGTCGCGCTTACCATGACGACGCACAAGCCGATCGAGGCCACCAACCTCCCGTTCACGACCATCAACTTCACGAAGGACCACAAGGCCATACGCTTCGCCGTGGACTCCGCGCGCTACGAATGGATCCTCGCCAGTGAGACACTCAAAAGCCTCGGCAAGGTGCTGCGCGATTCCATCCCGCAGGACGAGGAGCGTGAGGTCGGTGGTGGTGGCGGCGGCGGCGGTTTCGGCGGGCAGAACGACGACTTCCGCAACTGGTCGCCCGACAGCACCGCGTTCGTCTTCGCGCGCAACCACAATCTCTTCATCGTCGAGAACGTGAAGCCCAACAGCAATCTCAAGGGCGACACCACGCAGATCAGCACCGACGGCGTGAAGGACTACACCTTCGGCTTCCGCGACACCGCGCAGGTGCAGCTCGACGAACAGCAACAGCAGGAGCAGCAACAGCTCGACGGCACGCAGGGCGGGGGTGCACAGCGTCGCTCGCGCGATCCACGCGTGCGACCGCAGGCGGTCTGGTCGCCCGACTCCAAGGCGTTCGCCATCTCGCGCAACGACGCGCGAAAGGTGAAGGAGCTCTACCTCGTGAGCTCACTCGCCGAGCCGCGCCCGACGCTCATGTCGTACCGCTATGCGATGCCGGGCGAAGAGAGTGTGCCGCAGCAGGAGCTGTGGGCATTCAAGCGCGGCACGCCCAAGGTGACGCCGGTCGCCACCAAGCGCTGGAAGGATCAGCGCCTGATGAACATCCACTTCAACGTGGGCTCCGACAAAGTCCGGATGGTGCGTCGCGATCGCCTGCAGCGAAACCTCGACCTCATCGAAGTCGACATCGCCACCGGCGCGATGAAGACGCTGCTCTCCGAATCGCTGGAGAATGCCGCGCTCGAGCCGCAGAACCTCCGCTACACGAAAGCTGGCGGCGACATCATCTGGTGGTCCGAGCGCTCTGGATGGGGCCAGTACTATCTCTACGGCAACGACGGCACCTACAAGCGCGCACTCACCCAGGGCTCTTGGCACGCCGAGAACATCTCGGCCATCGATTCCGTGAAGGGCGTGATCTGGTTGACCGGCGAGGGCAGGGAAGACGGTGAGAATCCATATCTCCGCCATCTCTATCGCGTGAATGCCGATGGTACCGGCTTCTCGCTCGTCGATCCCGGCAACTTCAATCACAACACCACCGTCACGCCGACCAAGCGCTACATCGTCGACAGCTACTCGCGCGTCGACTATCCGACGAAGAACGTCGTGCGCGATGCGTCGGGTAAAGTCGTGATGAACCTCGAGGAGGCCGACGTCTCGCGGTTGAAGGAGATGGGTTGGCGGATGCCGGAGGCGTTCGTCGTGAAGGCCGCCGATGGTGTCACCGACATCTACTGCGTCATGTGGAAGCCGTTCGACTTCGACTCCACGCGCAAGTATCCCATCGTCGCGAACGTCTATCCAGGTCCGCAAACCGAGAGCGTGAACACCACGTTCGTTGCGGGTGGCGTTCCGCAGCAGCTCGCGCAGCTCGGCTTCATCGTCATCCAGATCGGCAACCGCGGTGGCTCGCCACTTCGGTCGCTCGCGTATCATCGCTACGGTTATTACAACCTTCGCGACTACGCCCTCGCCGACAAGAAGTCGGGCATCGAGCAGCTCGCCGCTCGCCACAAGTTCATCGACATCGACAAGGTCGGCATCTATGGCCACTCGGGTGGCGGATTCCTGACCGCCGCGGCGCTGATGCTGCCGCCGTACAACGACTTTTTCAAGGTGGGCGTGAGCTCGAGTGGCAATCACGACAACAACATCTACAACCAGAACTGGTCGGAGAACAATCACGGGCTGAAGGTCGTGCCGGTGAAGAAGGACACGTCGCGTGTGCGTGGTACGCGCGGCATCGCGAACGCGAATGCCGCTGCGCCGGGTGATGCCGGGGTGGTGGCGCAGCAAGGCTCGGCGCCGGGTGTCGCGCGCGACACCGTGCTGATGGCGGACAGCACGTTCGAGATCCACGTGCCGACGAACATCGAGCTCGCGCCGAACCTGAAGGGCCGTCTGCTGCTGACGACGGGCGACATGGACAACAACGTCCATCCGGGCAACACAGTGCGTCTGGTGAACGCGCTCATCAAGGCGAACAAGCGGTTCGACTACATGGTGCTGCCGGGCAAGCCGCATGCGTATGGGGACATGCAGCCGTACTTCACAAAGTTGCTGATGGAGTACTTCGCTGAGAATCTTATCGGGGATTACTATCGTTCGGATGCGAACATACGGTAGGTAGTGCGGGGCGCTCGCTGCGCTCGCTTATGGGGCGCAAAGGGCCGACGCGGAAGCGTCGGCTCTTTGCTTATGGGGCGTTCGCTTCGCTCACTTACGGCAAGAGCCAGCAGCTACAAACCCACTCGTAGTTAGCAGGAGCGCCGCGTCCCTCAAGACCAGTCGCGTTCGCTACAGGAGCACGCTAGGCACGTACCCTGCCTTGTGCAGCCCAGACTACTTACCCCACCCCATGCGCGAGTTCACCGATAGTCGCGGCGTCGAATGGAAAGTGTGGGCGGTGACCCCCGCCCACATGCATCCCATTACGCGCGGCGAAGACTACATGGACAAGTTGCAGGACGGATGGCTCGCCTTCGAGTCGGGCTCCGAGAAACGGAGACTCGAAGCGCCGTATCCTGCGAACTGGCATACAGCGCCGCTGCCCGAGCTCGAGGAGCTCTGTCGTCGCGCGTCACCGGCGCCCAAGCGCAAGATGACGCCGAGCGGGCAGCGTCGTGCAATCAGTGCGATGGAGATCGAGAAGGAAGCGGAGGCCGATGCCGACGCGCGCCGCGCCTTCATGAGCCCAGGTGGACGCGAGTGGACCGTCCGCGTTCACGAGTGTCTCGACCGCGAAGGTGCCGCGCAAAAGGTGCTGCGCTTCACCGCCGGTGATATCGTCGTCGAGCTGCTCCAGTGGCCGGAGAACTGGCGCGACCTCTCCGTCCTCGAGTACGCCGTGCTGTTGCTCGACGCCGAGCCGCCGAGGCGTCGCAAGAAGGGCGAGGGGCCGCAGCGTCGAATGGACGACAGGGAGCCATGAGCCCGGTCACCGTTACCGTCCCACGCTCACCGGCATCTGCACCCACGCGCGAATCGCGTTGCCGGCCTTGTCGCGCGCCGGCGTAGACCTCCCGGCAATCGCCGCCTTGCACGCGCTGACGCTGACCGCACCGTGCGGCGACTCCAGCACGCTCGCGCTCTCCGGAATCGCGTCGCCAGTCGAATCGGCGACGAACCGTATGAGCACGTCCTTGGACTTCAACACCGAGTCCTTCAACTCCAGCGGTAGCGCAAGACGACTGAACGACGCCGAAAACACCGGCGGCCGCCACGGAGTTCGCGCGATCTTCGCGTCCTTCTCGTACCTCGCCGACTCGGCGGGATTGATACACGGACCCGTTAACTGAATCGGCGCGCCCGGCATCATCGTCGAGCCGAGGATGCTGCCGTACGCAACCTTGAAGCGAAAGGTCGGGGCGGGAGCGGTGTCACGCGGTTCGACCGTTCCGCGCACGCCTCGCTCCTCAGGCGTAAGACGCTCGCGCGACAGGGGCTTCTCGATGCCCGGTGGCGCCGAGGTGTCGATGGGGCGACGCATGACGATTCGCTGCTCTGGCTCGACGTCTACACCGATGCCGTGTTCGCGTAACGCCGCGATCGCCTTCAAGTCCGAGCTGTCGGCATGATACGAGAAGCTCCATCGATAGTTGAACGACCGCTCCGGATTCTTCGGCTCCACTCGACCCACGTTTCGTCGCGTTCCGGGTGGGATGGCGATCCTCGTGCGTTGTCCCGAGCACCACTGCCGCACATTCTCGCACTGGTTGATGATCACGCCGAAGACGATGATCGGCACGGTCGACTCATTGGCTACGACGAGAATGTGCGCCTGATCGGCGCCATTGCTCTGGTCGGTTGAGCCGACGATGGTGCGCGAGGTGGGTGCGATGAAAACCTGTTGAGCCGACGCCGACACGCTAACGACGACCAGCGCGACAAGCAGGAGGAACCGATGCATGCGAATGTTCGTTTGAAGAGTTCGAGCGGCATCGTCGCCGAGCCGTAAGTTTATACTCGTTCTCTGGTCGACGAACAGCCCCCAATGCCCGAACCCCTCCTCCGCACAACCGAGCGCGGACTTTACTGCTCCGCCGCTGACGTCTACATCGACCCGTGGCTGCCCGTCGACCGCGCCGTCATAACACACGCGCACGGCGACCACGCACGTTGGGGCAGTCGGCACTATCTCGCATCGCGCGAAGGCGGACGAGTCCTCCGAACTCGACTCGGCAGCGAGGCGAACATCGAGCTCGTCGACTTCGGTGAGGTGCGCACAATCAACGGCGTCCGCATCTCGCTCGTCCCCGCCGGCCACATCCTCGGCTCAGCACAGGTACGGCTCGAATACAATGGCGACATCTGGGTCGTCTCCGGCGACTACAAGACCGAGCCCGATCCCACCTGCTCACCATTCGAAGCTGTTCGCTGCCACACCTTCATCACCGAGTCCACCTTCGGGCTGCCTATCTATAGATGGTGCGCGCAGGAGGAGACGTTCGCCGACATGCGCGCATGGTGGCGCGAGAACAAGGAGCGCGGCCAGGCCTCGCTCGTGTATGCGTACGCACTCGGCAAGGCTCAACGCATCCTCGCCGGGGTGCTCGATGCGGACATCGGGCCAGTTTACACGCACGGCGCAGTCGAGCGACTCACCATCGACTATCGCGACAGCGGCATCGCCTTACATCCGACGACGCCCGTCGCTTCGCATCCGAAGAAGTTCGACTACGCGGGAAGTCTCATCGTCGCGCCGCCGTCAGCCGCGGGCAGCACATGGCTCCGCCGCTTCGGCGACGTCTCCACAGCGTTCGCTTCCGGCTGGATGCAAGTCCGCGGCGCTCGGCGACGTCGGTCGCTCGACCGCGGTTTCGTGCTTTCCGATCACGTCGATTGGCCCGCACTCGTCAGCACCATCGAAGCCACGGGCGCGGAGCAGGTGTGGGTGACGCACGGATATCGCGAACAGGTGGTCCGCTACCTGAGCGAAAGAGGAATTGCCGCACAATCCATAGCGAGTCAGTGGGAAGGCGAGGATGATCAGGGTGAAGCCGTCGCCAACGAAGAGGCGATGGCATGAAGCGATTCGTCCGTCTGTATTCGGCGATCGATTCGACGACGAGCACCAATCGAAAGGTCGAAGCGATGGTCGAGTATCTCGCCGAGGCCGCTCCCGCCGATGCGGCGTGGGCCGTGTACTTCCTCGCGGGCGGCCGGCCCAAACGATTGATCCCGGTGCGACGTCTCGCCACATGGGCGATGGAAGAATCCGGCGTCCCCGATTGGTTGTTCGAAGAGAGCTATCACGCCGTCGGCGATCTCGCCGAGACGATAGCTCTGCTGCTGCCGGAATCGAAGGGAGTGGATCTCGACCTCTCGTTGCACGCGTGGGTCGAGAACAGGTTGCTTCCACTCGCGCACCAATCGGAGGAAGAACAGCGCGACTCCGTGCTCACTGCGTGGCGACAACTCGCCGGCACGGAGCGCTACATCTGGAACAAGCTGATCACGGGCAGCTTCCGCGTTGGCGTGTCCGAGCAACTTGTCGTGCGTGCGCTCGCGCGCGTGAGTGGCATCGAGGAGGGTGTCGTCGCGCATCGGATGAGCGGCCATTTCACGCCGACGCCAGAGACCTTCGCGCGACTCGTGGCCGCCGACAGCAGCGACGCTGATCGTTCGCGCCCATTTCCCTTCTATCTCGCCTATGCGCTCGAGGGCGAGCTGGAATCACTCGGCGACGCACATGAATGGCAGGCCGAGTGGAAGTGGGATGGCATTCGCGCGCAGTTGATTCGGCGCGATGGGAAGACGTACATCTGGTCGCGCGGCGGAGAGCTCGTCACGGATCGTTTTCCAGAGCTGTCTGCAGCGGCGGAGTTTCTGCCGGATGGCACGGTGCTCGACGGCGAGATCATGCCGTGGAAAGACGGCGCGCTACCGTTCGCGCAGTTGCAGCGTCGCATCGGACGCAAGAAGCTCGGTCCGAAGATTCTCGCCGACGTTCCGGTTGTATTGATAGCGTACGATCTCCTGGAGTTGGCCGGACGCGACATGCGCACCGAGCCGATGTCCGTGCGTCGCAGAGCGCTCGGTGATCTTCTGGCGAGTAGGCCAGGCGCGCGACCGTTTCTGCTATCGCCAACGATTCAGCTGGCGAGTTGGGCCGACGCACGCGCTGCTCACGCCAACTCTCGGGAACAGCGCGCCGAAGGCTTGATGCTCAAGAAGCTCGACAGCGAGTATGGCGTCGGTCGTCGAAAGGGCAGTTGGTGGAAGTGGAAGGTGCAGCCGTTCAGCATCGATGCGGTGATGATCTATGCGCAACCCGGCCACGGCCGGCGCGCGCTGCTTCACACCGATTACACGTTCGCCGTGCGCGATGGTGACGCGCTCGTTCCGTTCGCCAAGGCCTACTCCGGTCTCACCGATGTCGAAATCCGCGAGCTCGATGCGTGGATTCGTCGTCACACCGTCGAGAAGTTCGGTCCGGTGCGGCAGGTCGAGCCCGTGCAGGTGTTCGAGCTTGCCTTCGAGGGCATTCAGCATTCCCCGCGCCACAAGTCGGGAGTCGCCGTGCGCTTCCCGCGTATCGCGCGTTGGCGCACTGACAAGCCGGCGTCGGAGGCTGATACGATCGAGACGCTGCGGCAGATACTCGAGTCGGCCAAGTGAGTCGTTATTGTACGAAATGCCAACTTGCTGTAATAGGTTCATCCGGGAATTCCGGGGAATGCTGCGCGACTCTTGAGGAACAGCGGGCGTGATTGCGAGCGTTTCTCTGCAATCCCGGAGGCCCCAGAAAACAGCAACGACCTGGCTTGAATCATGTGAATTGAACGACGAATCGCATCACTGCGCCGAGAAAGTGTCATGGTGCAGGGGATCGAACGTCCTCTTGGCGTGAGAGACCTGAGAGGCCGAGACCTCTCAGACATTCGATGGAGCAAATTCCACACAATTCGCATGATTCAAGGCGTGCGGTTGCTGTTGGTGTTCTTGGTTCATTCGGGATTTCAGGGAGCGGGATGCCGCAGATGAGTGTCGACTCCGCCGAGCGGTGGTTCGAGTCACGCGGATGGCGGCCACTCGACTTCCAGCGCGAAGTCTGGGAGGCATACCTGAATGGCGAGAGCGGTCTCGTTCACGCGGCCACCGGCACCGGCAAGACGCTCGCCGCATGGTGGGGACCGCTGCTCGAGTGGATTGCCGAGGGCAACGCATCTCCACTCAAGCGCCCTCGCCGAGCAAATGCGCCGCCGCTGCGCGTCCTCTGGATCACGCCGTTGCGCGCACTCGCCGCCGATACACTCGAATCCCTCGCCGCGCCGCTGACCGACCTGAACCTCCCCTGGACGCTGGAGTCCCGCACTGGCGACACCAAGCCCGGACAGCGTGCGCGACAGAGCAAACGTCTCCCGACGGCGCTCGTGACGACGCCCGAAAGCCTCACGCTACTGCTCACGCGCGATGACGCGCGCGAGATCTTCAACGACCTCAAGGCCGTCGTCGTCGACGAGTGGCATGAGCTGATGGGCACCAAGCGCGGCGTTCAGATGGAACTCGCGCTCGCGCGACTCCGCACGCTCGCTCCCAATGCGCGCACGTGGGGACTCTCGGCGACCATCGGCAACCTCAATGATGCGCGCGAAGCCCTGCTCGGCCCGCAGAACGGCCGTATCATCAGAGGGGCCGAGTCGAAGTCGATCGTCGTCGATTCGCTCATACCGCCCGTCGTCGAACGCTTTCCATGGGCCGGCCACCTCGGCACGCAGATGGTGCCGCAGGTCGTCGCGGCAATCGAAGAGGGCAAGACAGCGATCGTCTTCACCAACACGCGCTCGCAGACCGAGATCTGGTATCAGGCCATCCTCGCGCAACGTCCCGAATGGGCAGGCACCATTGCGCTACATCACGGATCGCTCGACAGAAAGACGCGCGACTGGGTCGAGAACGGAATGCGCGAGGGCACGCTGCGCTGCGTCGTCGCGACCTCATCGCTCGATCTCGGCGTGGACTTCTCGCCGGTCGACCGCGTACTACAGATCGGCAGTCCGAAAGGCGTCGCGCGATTGCTGCAACGCGCCGGCCGCAGTGGTCACCGGCCAGGAGAGGTCAGCCGAGTGACGTGCGTGCCGACGAATGCGCTCGAACTGCTCGAGGTTGCCGCCGTGCGCGATGGGTTCGAGGCCGGCGCGATCGAGTCGCGCCAACAGGTCGAA
>JAQBPV010000107.1 GCA_028287345.1 Gemmatimonadota bacterium | reverse complement strand
CGCGCCCGAGCTGCCCGAGACGTAGAGGTACACGACCCCCTTGTCCGTCGGGCTCGGTATGAGCGTGTGCGTGTGCGAGCCTTTGCACGTCTGAACGTTCTTGATCAGCTTCGGATTGCGCGGGTCGGCGACATCATAGATGCGAACGCCGGCCATGTGATCCGAAGGATTCTGCACGCCGCCCTTCGCGCAGTCGCTGCGATTGCCCCCGCCTTCCGCGGAGACGAAGAGCAGATGTCCGATGACCGTGGGATCGCCCTGCGACGTGATGCAGGAGACCACTGCGACGCTCACCGGCTTGGCCGGATTGCTGACGTCCCAGATGGAGAAGCCGGCGAAGTTGCCCTGATAGACGTACTTGCCGCCGCCGAACGCGACGTCCGAGTTGACGAAGGTGAGACCGCGCGCCGTGTCGAACGCTGCCGCCTTCGGCGTGGACGAGACGAGGCGCATGTTGCTCATCGCCGAGCCGGCGTCGAGCAGGCCGGTCTTCAGTCCGTTACGCGGATCGTTGCCGGTGGGGTATGTCTGCGCGTGCAGACCCGCCGCGGCTGCGAGTGTGAGCGTGAGCGACAGCGCGGTGGTGCTGATGCGTAGAGCAGTTGCCATCAGATTGAGCTCCAGTAGATGACTCAGAGGTTGGCGAGCATTTGGTTCATGATGTCGATCTCGGCGGTCTGTACGACAACCACATCGTTGGCGAAGACGGAGACATCGATGTCCTGCGCGGCGTTCGGTGTGGCGAAGAGGTCCTTGACCATCCGAAGGGCGCCGTTGTGATGCTGGATCATGAGGTTGAGGAACTGTCGGTCGAACTCTGTGCCCTGGGCGGCATCTAGAGTTTTGAGTTGTTCGGGGGTGAGCATGCCGGGCATGGTCATGGTGCGCCAGGAGTCGGCGGTGGGCGCGGTCTGCTTGTTGGCGACCAGCCATTCCTGCATGAGGCGGATTTCGGCGGCCTGGGACTGGTCGATCTTGTTGGCGAACTTGAGAACGCGCGGGCTGGCGTGGCGGCCGGCGGCGAGGCGGGACATGTAGATGGCCTGTCCGTGGTGGGCGATCATGCCCTGCATGAACTGGACGTCGGCGACTGTGTAGAGGGCGCCCTTGGGGACGGTGATGGGGGCTGACATGCCCGGCATGTCGGCCATGTCATGGTGGTGGGCGGCGGTGTCGGCTGGGGCGGGCTTTTTCGCGGGCGTGGTGCCGGACTGGCCGGAGGCCAAGAGCGGGAACAGAAGGACCGCCGCGGCTGTGCCGGCGAGGGTAATGCGCTTCATCACGTCTAGGTATGCCTTGGCAACGAGGACGGGGCGGGCAATTGTGCGCGGGGCGGGCCGATTCCGGCCAATGCGCGGGAATTCACGGCGCGGCTCGCCTCCATCCAGTAGATACGGCGCGCTGCCCGGCGACGTTGGCCACCGCCCTGGTGCTGTTTCCGCGGTGCTCCTGCGCACAAGTCAGCTCTGCGCAGGCACAGCGTGTAGAGATGTTTGCCATGCGCATCGCGCAGCGTCATCAAAGGGAGGCGAACTGCGGATCGCATCGACGTACTCTGCCGATCGTTGTGACGAGCAGCCGACATTTCCCTATCGAGTCGGCTGAGGCACGGCTAGCTTAGCCGTGCTGCCATTCTATAATGGCACATATCTGAGGCAAGGATACCTTGATGAAGGGAGTATCCCGCAGTCTCCTTACTGCTCTGGGAAGTGGCTTGGTCGTGGCCGCTGTTCTCATAGCGCTAGTAGTACTTGTTGAGCGGTCAATTCCGGCAGCACAGGCGTCATCCGGCTTGGGCGGAAAGCTCAACGCCGTTCAAGCGAAGCAAATCGATCTGATCGTCGATTCGGCGAAACTGTATATCTCATGGGCTTTCGCCGTCATTGCTCTGAACTGCTACTTTCTCAAGGCATCCCTCGAGGCCAAGGTTACTGTCGGCCCTCGCGATTTATTGTTCTGCGAGCTCGCCTCCGGGATCGCATTGGCAAGCATTCTGTTTGGACAAATCGCGCTGAGCAACTTGATCGCGCTTTTGGAGCTCGATCAATTCAGTGCCGCCAAACCCGGCATTGTGCGGTATATGGAGTGGCAGTATCGACTACTGATCGCATCAGTGGTCACATCGTTTGCATCTGCGCATACAGCTTTCTGGAGCGTACGACGCCATGCGGACAAAAGCCTTTTGGATGCTGACATCCTCGACACTCGCACTGAATCTGTGCGCTCTTAGCGTCCCACGTTTGCGTGCCCAGCCCAGCAGCCAGCTGCTTCGTGTCGCGGGCTTCGACTACACGTACCTGCTTGACGAAGGCATTGGTGAGCCTGGTGAGTACCATCGACTCGACCTCGGCAAACACGACTTTCGCATTTCTGGCGCGCATCATACCAGCCTGGAACTCACTCTGGATGTAACGGGAGAAGGCATTGCGATTGCCCTGAGCCGTATAAAGGAAGGAGAGATGTGTTTCAGCGGTGATAGCTCCGTGGCAAAGGTCCGCGTGGATCGCTGGCCCGTTAAGATGGTGCGCGATCCTTCTGCTCCTGGCGCGTGGCTTCTACGGGTCCAAGAGCAGCACCTTGCCAAACGCAATCGACCCTATCAGGAAGAGTGCGTATTAAACTGTTGTGGATGGGACAAACAATCGAACTGGCCACTTCGAGTGACGGCGACCCCAGTGAGTGCGAAGATCTATGCGGGCGGGTATCTCAACAATACTGACGCAATCCTCTCACTACCGTACGGCGAAATGAGAAATGGATATGCTGAAGAGATCATCGTCCGTGTGATCAAGCGATCGTACATCGGATGTTCATATCGTCTCAGTAGTCTCCGTAGAGATGGCGTTCAGCAAGTCAACTGCGTGCTGCAGAAGCCGACGGCTTCACCACAATCAGTGCCTTAACGCAATCAGCTATGTGTGGCACCTCGTCAGACCCGTTCTGCGCAGGGGAGGTCCGCCTGAGCGAGCGCGGTGTTGACTGCCTCGTCCTGAAGGTCCTGTGCGAGCCGCTTCGGGTTGGTCTGGCAAGATCTCGCTTGGCTCAAAGGACGCTGGTGTTCGGTGCACCGCGTTGTTCGTGCTGTCGGGACGTGCGCCCCTGCACATCGAATCGCGAATCTGCAGGGTTCGGCGTTGGAAGGTGCGGATATCGAGAATTTTGGTGGCAGTGCGAGCGGGAAGCGGTGCGGTCGCGCACTTATTGGTGGCGATGAGACACGCGATGGTGTGCAGTCGCTTGCACCGCGTGTCAAATGCGTGATCACACCGAGTACGCTCGAGTGAGCGACAGGTAACGTCGCATCACTCACCGGGACGATGAGCTAATCGCTCGATAGTATTGGCTCTTCTCGCGGTATGGTCATCGCTGCGACGAGTACGATCAGGGATTCGGCCGGTCGAGTCATGTACCTGGGCGGCATGTTCAGTTGACTCGAACGGCATGGTCCTCTATTCGCGCGGGAAAGTCGCCGACGCGTCCGGGATGATGACCTGCCCCGATGGGCACGGTTCGGTGTTCCGCCCAGTATGGTCGCCTCGTCGTCCTATCCGATCGAGTTGATGTGTGCGCCGCTCGACTTCGCCGCAACTTATGGTCAACTCGGCAAGGAATACGATCGGGTGCGTGTATGTGCTAATGCATTTCCGCGCTGCGAGCAATCAACTCATCGCTACGTCGGATCAGCTCATCGCTGGTGGCAATCGTGTTGACATGGCGGTACGATCAACGCGCCGTGAAGTATGATTGACTCACCGAACGGGGCGATCCGCGCACCATTTGGCAAGCTCGATCTCTAGCGGTTACGCGTCGATTGCTCAATGCTGGCGGATACACAGATATCCGGATACGGTCTGCCGATACGTCGGCCGACGACCGTATCCCGGTACGAGTAGTCGCGTCCGTTGATGAACGCGGAGCCTTGGCTCCGTCCGGCCAACTCGCCGTTGACGACAGCGGCCGTCACCCCATATCGCGCGTCGGGCGATTGATAGAGCTCGAACCTTATCAGGTTCGGCTGGTTGGAATCGACGACCCAACTCGTGCTCCTGACGCCGCCTGCGAACGTCGTGCCGTTCGCTGGATGACGGCCCATGGCCAGACACCCGTTGGCTTTTCCACGTAGAAAGAATGGCTCGAGGTACGCCCGAGCGCCTCTGGGGAGCGTAGCCAAGACGAGATTCGAGTCGAGCAACACCAACGTCCCTGAGGCGAGGGCCTGGGTGGAATCGCCTGCTGTGCAGGTTGCGGACTTGCACACGCTGATGCGGTAAGTGCCAGCTATCGGCGACGGCCCTCCAGAGTGCGTAAGGCATCCACTGCACAGTACTAGAACGATTGTCCGGCGCATATTGTCAAGAGCTAGTCGATCACCATCTCACAACCACTCCGCACAAAGCAGTTCAGCCTAAGCGAGAACAGTCTTCACCGCTTCATCCTGAAGATCCGGCGATAACCATACTTCTTCAGAATGCGCTTCACCATCACCTTAATCCGTGCCCGGGCGCTTTCACGGAGAGTCCAGTCAATCGTGACGCTCTTCTTCACTTGGGTGATCAGCTCCGCCGCGAGGACCTTCAGCTTGTCGTCGCCCATCGCCTGCACTGCGCTGTCATTGATGCTCGCTGGCGTTTCGGTCGGATCCTTAACACGCCCCCACGTGCTTATGCACGCGAGGTTGCCGCTCCAGTCCGCCCCCTCTCTGGCGGCATTGCTCTCGTGCTCGCCCCCGTGGTGTGACGGTCGGAGCAGGATGCGCAAGACGTCATGTGTAGCCTTGCCGGACACCTTTTACCCCGTACTCATAGCCGCAATAGAGGCTGTAATGACTGTGCGTTGAATCCGAGCGGGCAATCTGACGCTAAGCGAAGAATCTAGAAAATCCACAATCATCGGAGGGCGCGGTGAGTCGATCACTTCACGCTCCACAGTCGGAAAGTGAGCGAGCGCATCAACGCCGTAGCCGTATGACACCGAGCATAGCGCACGATTCGCACCTGCGTGGGCGAGTGCAACCAGCCGCTCTATGCCAGATAGTGCCACAGTGCGTCCACCCACAATGAGCAACCGGATTGGATCGATCGCGGCCTGGAGGCGCAACTGCGCGTTGATTCCGATGATTGTGACACCGTCAGCGTCAATCGCTTTCGCAATGCCAGTTGCAATCAACTTTGCGTTGAGCGCAACAAGGCTGATCGCCGTGAGAGTCGAGACATCTATTTGGATCGGCGGAACATCCGGCGCCGACAACATACAGAAGCGTGCGAGTGCGGATGGATCCGAGGTGTGAGGGACTACGTCAACGGACGGCTCGTGTCCAGTCACAAGTCGACCGGTCACAATGGGAGCGATCTCAACCCACTCGAAGCCAACCAAGTTATCCAGCGTTGGGGCCGTTGCTGATAGTTCCGCTACTCTGTCGAGGAGCCGGAGTACCCGAGCGTCGTTCACCTGAAAGAAACGTGGCCGGCCTGCCTCCGGCACGTGGGATAGCATTGTCGCTCGACCCAGTCGTTCGCGCATTTGCGCGACGAAATGCGCATTCTGCTGGAAGATATTCGGCACATGCCCCACCAGATCCTTCTCAGTCATGAAGCCGGCAAGGGCACGAACGGTTGCAAACGGACGACCGAACGGTCCTGCCTCCGGATTGTTTGGATCTGGTGCAGGGCCGTCATCCACCGGATTGAATGTCGTTGGGGTAAGATCTTCAGCCTTCACTTGGCACTTTTCTCACTACTCACAGCACCCAGCATCTGCCGCAATGAATCATCGGAGCACACCAGCAAACACTCTGGGTTACGAGGCAGATCACCAAACTGGCCAAACGCCGGCGAAACCATGTTCATTCTACTCACACTCGCATTTCGAACGCCGAACGGACTCTCCGTTTCCTTCTCACTGTGCACATTGTCATCGACGGTGCGATCAGACTTTCGCTCCCAAGCTTGTCGAAGCAGAACCGCCGTAAGCGCCGCTGCGGCACTGACGCTCACGAACGGGTAGCTGGCGTCGGCTACCTCGTTCGTTGCACTGAGGCTCGGCGCGCCACCAACGGCAGCACAGGCTTGGGGACCTCGAGAAACTGAGTAGGGACGACGATCATTAGCGTAAATACAACCAAGACAGCCTCCGCTACCGCGCGGGTGCTGCGATAGGGTCCACGTCGTTCCGGCTGTGCTGCCATTGAGAAGGAGGCGCGGCCAATCCGCCTGTGCATTCAGCCTCGTTCCAACTTGATCGGCACCAACAATCGAGATGCACTCAGGCGCATCCAAATACGGTCGATTGGTGATGGCCCAGTCCTCGTACTGAACGTGGGCAGCTTCAACATTGAAGGAGGCGCTGGACAACACTGCAGCATACAGTTCGGCCTTTGGTGTCGACACATTCTCGGTCAGCACGCCGATCAGCCGATTAAGGTTGCCCACATCGACGCGGTCAGGATCAATGACGGCGATATGGCCAGGGCTTAAGTATGAACCGCTAAGGATCTGAGCCAGATTTCCGCCGATCCCCCCGGCTGAAATAAGTGCAACGCGGCGAAGAAGCGGCGGCGCACCTTGATTCGCGCGCCAAGTTGTCGCGACGTCTTCGGACGAGCCCCTACGCAGCCATTCGCTTCCCACCGCAGTCACATTGACAATATGCCCAGATTCTATCGACCAATACAAATCCGACGCCGCCAGCGAGGAGCTATGCGATTCCGCTCCGTCGATAGTCACGCTCGGGAACGACACCTGCTGAAGCCAGTCGTACGCCCGCGCCACACCGATGCAGGCCGCGGCAACGGCAGCAGAAGCAGCGCAATCGAATCTATTTGAAGCTGCATCCTCAGGGTCTTGGACTCCGGCGGGCCTGTTGCGAGTCGGCACGTGGACAACCCACCCTCGGGCCCCAAGCTGAATTGACCAAGAACTTCGGCCGTCAAGAGTCGATGGATCGATTCCGAAACCGATAATAGCGTCAACACCTGCAAGCACATCGACTCCACCAAACTCCCTCCATGAGTACTCGGAAAACGGATCTGAGCCCAGCAGCTCGATCTCCATCGCCTCGCCGAGAGTCTCCACACTTAGATGGCGGTGCAGGCCAGCGAGATAGGGCGCGCCATGAGCCCCCGGTGCAGACACTAAGCGCAATTCCGCGAATGGCCGTCCCATGCGTCTGACCATGGATGCAGCCCAGATGAACGCAGTTTGCCCGCCTTCCGTCAGCTCAAGTCCTGGCGACAGGACAAGGGCGATCCTCACGCGCGCATGTGAGAACGATGCGGTGACTTGGGTTCTATGATCCCGCTCCGCATAAAATTGGTCGCGCAATAGTGTGCGACCATCTAGCAACTGGATGGAAGCGAGTTCGGTCGGCAATGCGATCCTTGACTACACAAGGGCGGACGGAAGCCAAACGTCGCTCACTACCTCAAACCGCTTAGCCGGATTGATCTCGGCCCAGCGTGAATCATCACCTACTTCGTGCGCGCGCCACTGAGGCTCACGAACGGTCGAGAACTGAGCGAAAAACGGAATCACCACCGAAAAAAACCCACGCCGATGCGATGCCGGCCAGCACTCGTCCGCCTCAGAATGCGGCTCGTCAGTCGGATGCGTGTGCACTTGGCCGAGTATCCAAAGACCATTCCGGGAGCACCAGGCGGTAATCTGAGACATTTGCCCGTCGAGCACGCGAAAGGATCCATATGTGCTTTCGATCTGAGGAAACGAAACTGTAAGGATCGCTGCACGCGAGTGGCCTTCGGCATCATTTGGAAGTGAGCAGCCAATCCAGTAGCACAGCATCTCGCGGTCGCGACCGAGCGCTAACCCATAGAGTGTGGTGTCTAGAATCGATGCAGGGATCAGAAGACGGTCGACGCGATCTGGCGGTCTAACAATGGCAGGTTCATTTGACGCCGCTGACCGGGCGTCGGCGCGTTCTTTGGCATCGGCGTTCGGCGTGGCCATTCTTGATTCTCAAAGTTGAGTGTCAGTCGTCGTCAATGCCAGCGCCCGGCGGAAGCTCTATTCGGCTTTGTTGCGCCATCAACAACAAGTTTACTCGCTGATTTGCGCGCCATATCCGTGGATGCTCCGCCTTGCTTGCAGCGTCGATCAGCTCAGTGACAACCCGCTCCAGTGGCCAACGCGCAGGATGCCAAGACCGATCCGCTTCCCCACCGTGGTAGTAAAAGTAAGATGCCGTACACTCTCGACACCAAAAGACACGTATTGCTCGATTGAACGTGGTATTGAAGCTGCCATGGATGCCAGGCATAGGCGACCAGGGCCAATATCGAGGGTCCTTGCTCGAAACGTTCATGCGCTCGGCAAGTGGCGTTTCGGGATTGATGAAACCGACCTCGTAGGGGTCGACTGGAAATCGCTCGGCGTCGATGCGAGCCAGATAGCGATCCGCCGGAGACTTGGTCCGAAATGGAACGAAGAAGACGCTTTGAGCGCGCTGGATCTCGTACGGCTCCAGCCTATCGGCCACTGTTAGTTCACGGAGCCGAGTCTCGGCTGCCGTCAGCAGCGCGTCCTGATAACCCGGGTGCATCAGCGGGCAATTCTCTGGCCGCCCTGCGAAACCCACGTGAGAGCGAGGGTCAGCTTCCCCTCGTCCTTGTTCTTTTCGTGCTCCTTATTGTCGGCAGCCGAGGCCAACGAACCGAGCGTCTCGGCGTCGGAGACCGGTTGACTGTTGAATTCGATAGTTGTGGCTGTAAATGGAACCGTGGTCTTGTCGCGCACGAGCCGATCATAGGAGAACCGGTGTACCTCTCCGATCGTGTCTGAACGCTTGAACGGATGGGTCAGGTTTCCGTCGATGGACGTTACTTCGACTTTGATGTTCCCGCTGTCGCTCATACAGGGATCCTCGTCGTTTATGGTAGCCTGCGCCTAATCACGTCAGAAAACAGTCGACCGTCAAAGTATCCGTCTTCGCCATGCCGTCAATATCAACAATTGCCAGCTACATTGACACAGACTCGACCTACGTTGACATACGACCGAATAGCGCATATTCCATATTCGTGGGACTTTACGAGTTGGTCGGCCGTGCTGTCCGCGGTCGTCGGGAGGACATCAACTTGACCCAAGCGCAACTTGCCAGAGCCGCTGGTCTCAAGAGATCGTCGATTTCGAATCTTGAAATCGGCACGCAGAAGGTCCCTCTCGAACAGCTAGTTCTGATTGCTCGCGCGCTCTCGTGTGACTACCGAGAGTTGCTTCCGCGTCCTAAGGAAGTCTCAGAGACGGGTACTGGGCCCATCACGGTCGAGAATCTACGGACGCAGGCACCCGTGACCGCTGACTTCATCGAGCAGCTTAGCGGGGACAAAACCAGTCGACGTACGCGGCGGCATCCTTGAGTTCAAGAGAGCTTCGAGTCATCCATCCAAAGGTATCTAGGCATCACCATGGCTGACCTACAAACCGCTGAACGGCAAGCGCAGCAGCTTCTCGACCGTTTCAGCATTACCAAAGCACCAGTTCCAGTCGAGGATCTGGCAAAGAGTCTTGGAGTCGAGGTTCGCTATCAATCCCTCGAACCCAACGTGTCGGGCGTGCTTGTGCGACGAGGAAATAAGGTGGTCATCGGCGTCAACTCCAACCATCATTCCAACCGGCAAAGATTTACCATCGCCCATGAGCTAGGCCACTACTTACTCCATCCTGATTCGCCGACGGTCTTTGTTGACGGTGCCTTAGTCCACTTTCGTGGCGAGGACCTTACGGGACCCTCTGATTTACGCGAGCTCGAAGCAAACGCATTCGCGGGAGCGCTGTTGCTGCCGGAAGCTACTTTGCGGTTGGACTTACGCGGTCAGTACATAGATGCGTTCGATGAGGTGGCAGTTCGTGGACTCTCTAACCGGTATCAGGTTAGCCAGCAGGCGCTAACAATTCGCCTGATGCGCCTCGGGTTGGCGGGAGGCATGCGTTAACCCCGGTTTCAGAATGAATGCCGCTGACGACGATGGTACCACATCTCGATGCTCCGAAACAGGGCGCATCGCTCGTCCTCGCGTATCGCCAGTCGAGTCATCAGCAGCCCGTCGTCGCTGGACTACGTTGATACCGCTCTTTCCCAAGCGCCGACAAGGAGAGACGTAAACTCGGCGGATCTGATTGCTGAGCGAATTTCCTTGCCGGTGATCGGAACAATGACTGCCGACTCGCGGCTGCCCCGAAGAAGTTCTTTGTCAACGGTGCGCGCGAATCCGTTCCAAGATATCAAGAAACCAAGGGATGCACGCGTACGACGGTTCAGAACCTTTTCGCGAAACGCGACGAGCTCATTCTTGCCACACTTACCGCTCCAGTTCTTGCACTCTACGAGGATGAGAGCGGATTCCCGACGAAAGCGAGGATCGTCGCTACCGTTAAGCACGGACAGGTCGATTTCCTCTGTCGCCGTCCGGATTCGGCCCGTGACGGAGAATCCCGGTACGCCCTCGAAAAGTCGGCTCACCAATTCCTCGAGAGATCGACCCCGTTCGTCGGTCGATGTGGCCGATGCCACCGTATCCGCAAGCGTGTCGAGAGACGTGCTACCCCAACCGGAAAGACGGCTCGCGATTAAGGCCACCTGTTTTCCGATTTGCTCGACAGCTGCGTCTGCTGCTTCCTCGAGTTCGGCGGTGATGGCTAAGATGCGCTTAAATCCCTCTCCAAGATTCTCGGATTGCGTGTTAATGCCAAATGTTAGGCGCACGTAAGCTCCGTCATCGTCCACGTCAACCGCAGTGACGTCACCGTGAACCCGCTCACGGACTTCCGCAGCGCGACGAATCAGGTCGCAATAGTGCTCAAGGCCGAGCGGCGAGTACCAGTACTTGCGCGTGTTCAGGATTTCCGCCGAACCACTCACGTAGCCGTCTTTGACGGAAAGCATGCCATTCCAGTCGAGGTGCATAACGCCATCCCTTACGGCGCCCACCTCGATGGCGGTATTCGGCGGCATGTCCGCCACGTCAAGTGAACTGAGGACACTTCGAGGGAGGATGATGGGCTCATCTTCTCCGCCACCGGCGAGCAAAGCTTTGGCTTCAGATACTTGCACAATCGCGAGAGTCAAAGATGACACTACTAATGTCCAGGGTCACCTGCGGGCCATCAAACAATAGCGGCGGGGCAGCCGCCATTCCGAAGTGGCCCATCGGGTAAAGCGCACGTTGGACAACAGGCGCGCAACGGCGTGACCGAACGCTGTTAGGTACTAATCAGCATTTGAGCCAAGCGGGGAAGAAACGGCCCAAAGAGGGTCAAATGATCCGCGATCGTACCGATGAACTGAACATACCGTTGCGTGAAAGAAGGCGTGCCTCTCGCCGACTCCAAGGCAGCTAGCTGCTCGACGAGGTTTGCCTTGATCGCAGGTTCAATGATTCCGTCCTCGACTGCCCTGCGTATTGCGGCGAAAAGCTCGTCCGACGTGGCGCCCGTCACATTGAGAGAGGCGTCATGAGAGTTTACGTAGGCGCGCGCATTGGAGCCGTGCAAGTTGAGCGTGTAAACGGCCGGTTGCGGAGTCGAAGGCGCAATATTCGTGAGCCTACGAACTTTCGACTGGTAGTGTGCCGGTGTGCTCCCGCGAGCCGCGAAATACCCCCGCTCTAGGATCTCAAAACGGTCAAGCAGCCCATTCGGCAAGGCGCGCTCGAGGATATCGCCTTCCTCGACTGGAATGGCGCCCTCGTCGAGAAAGATGATCGTTGGTGGCTGCACCGACGCGATGAGGGTCGGAAACGTGCGGCCGTCTGCCTTCACCAAGGTGCATTTATCGCGCAGCATTGAGCGAAGGCTCATTACCTGACCGTCCGACCGAGATGTGGATTGTTGTCTGACGCCAATTCTTTGCAGGACACCGTGAAGGCAGCGACCTGATGGCGCATGGTCAACAATATCCGCGTGCTGTCCTGTATGCCGCTAGTGTCGCTGTCTCCGACGGCACGTCGTCGCTCGTGGCCTTTGAGTGTTAGGTCTTGACAGCGCACCAATTGAGAGCGCCAAGTACAATTTGGCTCCGCTATTGAACCATCGCGGGATCGGACGGCCGCTACAAGCGGCTGACGGGCTAAGTTGCGGGCGTTCACGCGAGTTGCACACACGCCCCATTGAGACACGCGCTAACCCAGTTGCGCAGGGAGCCCAAGATTCCTCACGGAATCTGGGCTCTCCTGTTACGCTTTCTCATGGCAGCCCTGACGCGGCGAATGCCTACACCGCGTCCGACAACGAACTAAACGTAAAATCCCGCACCTTCAACGTCGGCATATACGTCGCCCCACCAGCACCAAGCGCCTCCGACGCATTGATCCTGATCGCGTGCCCGAGAGCTTCGAGATTGTTGAGGAAGAAGATCGGCGACTCATTGAACCGGAAGTTCTTCACAGGATGCGTGATCTTCCCATTCTCAATGAGGAACGTCCCATCCCGGGTGAGTCCCGTAAACGAGATCGTACGCGGATCCGTCCCACGGATGTACCAGAACCGCGTAACGAGAATCCCACGCTCGGTGCTCTTGATCATGTCAGCCGTCGACGTGGTTCCGCCGAGCATCCGTAACGCTCTTCCACCACCGCCACCAAAGCCACCACCACCACCACCACCTCCTCCCCCACCGCCACCGCCGGCACGCGTCGGCTTCACACCCTGCTTCTGCGCCCAGTACCGATCGTAGTTCAGGTTCTTCACGACCCCATTCTCGATCCACACCACCTTCTCGAGCGGCATCCCATCGGCATCATATCCGCCGTTGGTGCTCGGGCTGTCGTCAGGATCGGTGAGCAGCGTAACACGCACGTCGACGACCTTCATCCCGATCTTGTTCCCCCCGCCCTGCTTCGAGAAGAAGCTCCGCCCTTCATCAGCACTCCGCGCCTGCATCGCGCCGACGATATTCTGAATCAGGTTGCCGGCCGCCGTTGGCTCGAGAATGGTGACGTAACGTCCCGGCTCGACGGCGACAGGCTTCTGCGACTTGAGCGCCTTGTCCACCGCAATTGCGCCGACGCGCTGCCCATCGATGTCGGCGAACGTATCACCGTCGCTGCACGCCCATCCACTTCCCGATCCATCCGTCGTGCGAACTGTCGCAGTCATCGTGACGACGGCGCTCGAGTCATACGCGAACAGTCCTTTCGTGTTCGCGAGCGCGGTCGCACCGGCGCGACACTCGATGAAGCCGGTCGCGATGAGGCCTGCCTTTCTCGCTTGGTCGGTCACCAACTTCGCTGCCTGTGCACGTTCGGCGGGCGACGGTAGCGTGATGATCCGCGATTTCACCGGCGGATACTCCTGCGCGCCGAGCTCTGGCATCCGCTCGGGGTTCGGCGGAACGAGCTTCGCGATCTCTGTCGCCTGACGTGCGGCTTCCGTGAGCGATGCTTCGTCGAGCCGATTCGTCGTCACGCTCGCCGACCGCCCGCCGACAAATGCCGTTATCGTCACCGACGTATCGCGGTTCTCACCACTCGTCGTCACCTGGTTCAACGCGAATCTCGTATCGGCACGCGCGGAGCTGTTGATGCTCACACGCGTCTCCTCCGCCGGCGAATTTCTCAACGCGCGCTTCGCGATCTCCTCGGCATCCGCTCTCGAGAGAATCTCTACCGGCGCGTAAAGCGACCTGGGTCCAAGGATGCTCACGCTTTCCGTCCCGTGTTGATGATGTTGACCTGCGTGAACAGCGACGGCGTGCAGCCGTGGCTCACGGAGTTGCTCTGGCCGGGCTGTCCCTTCGCGTCGCCGAAGGCGCCGCCCAAGTGATAGCTGCGCGGGCCGCCGATGACCTTCATCGAGCCCCAGAACTGCGGCGTCTTGAACTGATACGCGACGTCCTTCAGCATCCCGACGATCTTGCCACCCTTCACTTCATAGAACACCTGGCCGGCGAACTGGCCGTTATAGCGCTGCTGGTCGATCGAGAAGCTTCCGTCGCCGACGATCGCAATGCCCTTGTCCATCTGGGAGATCATGTCCTCCCACACGTAGTCGTTCTTGCCAGGCTGGATGGAGACGTTCGGCATGCGCTGGAACTGCACGTCGGACCAGCTCTGCGCATACGAGCAACCGTAGCTCTTCACGGGCTTGCCGATGCGCTTGTAGTAATCGGTGAGCATCGTAGCCTGCTCGCGCGTCGTCTGATAGTCGACGAACACGCCGTTCTTGATGATGTCGAACTTCGTGGGCTTCACGGCTTCGTCATCCCAGCCGATGGCGCCGAGTGAGCCGGGTTGATCGCGATCGCCGACGACGTTCATGATCTTGCTGCCGAATTGCAGCTTGCCGAGCACCTGATCCGGCGGCGCGACGAAGCTGGTGCCCGCATAGTTGGCCTCGAATCCCAATGCGCGGTCGAGCTCAGTTGGGTGTGCGATCGTTTCATGGACAGTCAACCACAGGTTGCTCGGATGCAGCAGCAGGTCATAACGCCCTGGCTCGACGGGCTTCGCCGACAACTTCGCCACCGCATCATTCGCCCAGATTGTCGCATTCTCGGCGAGCTTCGAATCGATGACGTGCTCGTAGCCGAGTCCCTTCGGCGGAATGTCGTTGCTCTGACGCGTCTGGAAGTCGGTGCGGTCCTCTGACACCGCGGTGATCGACATCGACGGCGAGGTGCGGTAGATGGTCTGCACCAGATAAGATCCGTCGCTCGTCATCAAGGTCTTCTCCTCGCGCAAGAAGAACATGCTCGACTGCACCTGACGGACGCCCTTCACCTTCGCGGCGGCTTCGTTGGCGGCGAGCAGCAGCGCGACCTTGTCGGGAATGGGGACGCTGAACGGATCGGTCTTGATGGGACTCTTCCACTCACCGATCTGATTGCCCGGCGTCGGCGCGAGGATGACGGGCTTGAGCTGGCTGGCGCGATTCGCCTTGGCCTGCTCGAGCGCGAGACGCGTGACGCCGGCGATCGAGTCCTTCGTGAGGTTGCTGGTCGCAGCGAAGCCCCACGCGCCGTCAACGAGCGTGCGGACGCCGAGGCCGAAGGTGTCGGTGTCGCCGACGCCGGTGACGATCCTGTCGCGAGTGCCGACGTTCTGCTGACGTCGCGCGGAGACGCGCACGTCGGCGTACGAGGCGCCGCCGGACTTGGCGACGTCGAGCGCCACCTGCATGAGGGCCTTGATGGCCGGATCGCCGGGTGTAGGGAGGGGCGACGCGAAAGCGTCGCCGACCGATAGAATGCGCGAACCAACGGCCGCGGTGGCTGCGGCGGCCGCCGAGGTTTTCAGAAAGTTACGTCGCGACTGGGTCACTGGCGTTTCTGAGAAAGGAGGGTGAATGGACTGCCCAATATACGGCAGAATCACGCGCTCCGTTCGGCGACGCGATTTGTAGAAGTTGCGGACGATGATCGGCCAGTAGTCATTGTGTCATCACTCGGAGACCAATCCATGATGCTCCACGTCGGATTCATTCTGCTCACCGCAACGCTCGGCGCCCTGTTCATCGTGGCCGTATGGATATCGGCGCCGCGCGAGAGCGCTCTCCGATGGACGACGATTGCGGCGGTGCTCACGGCGGCGTGGATCGGCGTGACGGGCGCCGCAGCCGCGCGAGGCCTCGTGCACTTTTCGCCCCCGCCGACGATGCCGCTCCTCATCATCGCCTCACTCGTACTGGCCATTGGTCTCGCGCTGTCGCCCGTGGGCGGCCGCATCGCGCGCGGCATTCCCCTCGCCGCGCTCGTGGGCTACCAGGGTTTCCGCGTGATCGTCGAACTGCTGCTGCATCGCGCATACACCGATGGCCTGATGCCGGTGCAGATGAGCTTCAGCGGGCGCAACTTCGACATCATCACCGGCGTGACGGCGCTGGCCCTCGGCGCATGGCTCGCCTCTGGGCACAGGTCCGCCAAGCTCGTCGCCGCGTGGAACGTGCTCGGCATCCTGCTGCTCGCCAACGTGCTGGCAATCGCGATGCTCTCGGCGCCGACGCCATTCCGTGTCTTTATGAACGAACCGTCGAACGTATGGATCACGCATGCGCCGTGGGTGTGGCTGCCGACGGTGATGGTGGTCGCGGCGATCTTCGGCCACGTGGTCGTGTTCCGCGCACTCGCCTCCGCGAAGCGCTGAGCTATCCCTTCGCGATCGCGCGCGCCGGATCGCTCGCCCACTCGCTCCACGAGCCCGCGTAGAGCCTCGCGCCATGCATGCCCGCATGCTCGAGCGCGAGGACGTTGTGGCACCCGGTGACGCCAGATCCGCAGTAGCTCACGATGTGATCGGGTGCCACGCCGCCGACGACTGGACTCAATCGCGCACGCAGCTCACCGGGCGGCAGAAACAGCCCTGCCTCGTCGAGATTGTGCTTGTAGAAGTGATTCACCGCGCCCGGAATGTGTCCAGCCACCTTGTCGAGCGGCTCGACGTCGCCGCGATAGCGTTCCGGTGCACGCGCATCGATGAGTCGCCAATCGCTGTTCGCGACTGAATCGGCGAGGACGAGCAGCTCATCACGCGGTGTACCGACGAACTCGCGCGGCGCACGATGCTCTTTGCCCGACGCGGTTGGCCCATCCCACTTCGCGAACCCGCCATCGAGCACGGCGACGGCATCGTGGCCCATCCATCGCAGCAGCCACCACAGCCGGCTCGCGTACATACCGTTGTCCTGATCGTACGCGATGACCTGCACGCCGTCGGCGATGCCGAGCTTCGAGAAGGTTGCGCGCAACGCGTCGGGCGACGGAAGCGGATGACGTCCGTTCGTCCCGGTTTTCGCGCTCGACAGATCGTGATCGAGATCAGCGTACACGGCGCCACGGATGTGCGCCCTCACGTATTCACGGCGGCCCCAATCGACGTCGTCGAGTATGAATCGGCAGTCAACAACGGCAACGGCGAACGGAGGCTCGTCGAGGAGCTCGCCGAGCTCGCCCGTGGATATCAAGGTGGTGAAGGTCATATCGGGTGACGTGGTGAAAAACGGAACATTTAACTATCAGCCTTCAGCAGTTCTAAGCTGCAGCCGCAGCCCACAGCCGAAGCCATCAGCCGATGCGATGTCCGAGGCTGCAGGCTGCGGCTGCAGCTGAAAGCTTAAGGCTGAGAACTGCACACTGATAGTTCTGCAGTCTCAAGTGAGCGGAATCCGCGTCGCACACAGCGGACACTCTGCAGGCGCCCACGTCGCGAATTCATCGCGCTCACTGAATACCACCGGCACACCCTCTGCCGCAAAGTAGTCGGTTCCCTTCTCGCCGAGCACGAGTAATGCGCCGGCGACGACGACCTTTGCGCCATGCGTCCGCAACTCGGCGTACGTCCCACGCAGTGCAGAGCCGGCGCTCATCACGTCGTCGACGATCGCGACGCGCTTGTCTTTCACGCGCGAATGGAAGCCCGCAGGCAATTCGTAGCGGGCCTGGAAAAGCAGGTCCCTCGCTTCACTCGGGACGACAAGTTTGGACGTATAGCTGAACTCCACGTCGAGCGCCTGCGCCAACAGCTGCGCGAGAAACGCTCCGCCCACAAGCGCGCCGCACACGACGTCCACCTCATGCGCGCGAAGCTGCGAGGCAAGCGCCGAGACGAACGGCGCAACGCGAGCCTGATCGGCGAAGAGCGGATCGAGATCGAGCCACAGTTCCGAATGCAGTCCGGACTCGAGCAGGAAGTGTCCGCGCCGCCCGTCGACGAGATCGTAGATCACTCCCCGATGTCCTCGTTCCAGAGCGTCGGATTCGCTGCGATGAACGACGTCATCAGCGCGATGCATTCGGCATCATCCACGACATCGACGACCACGCCGCGCGAGCGCAGAAGCTCCTCGTCGCCCTGAAAGGTGCTGTTCTCCCCGACGATCACATGCGGGATGCCATACAGGAGAATCGCGCCGGTGCACATCGGACATGGCGACAAGGTCGTATACAGAACGCTCTCGCGATACACCGCGGCGGGCTGACGGCCGGCGTTCTCGAGCGCGTCCATCTCGCCATGCAACACGACACTGCCGCGCTGCACGCGCCGGTTGTGTCCTCGGCCGAGGATCGCGCCGCGATGGACGATGACGGAGCCGATTGGGATGCCGCCTTCGCCGAGGCCCTGCTCCGCCTCTTCGATCGCGGCGCGCATGAATGGATCGGTCATGGGGGGCAATATGCCACGCTAGCACGGTTATCGCCTGAAACGCCCGGGCCGCAGCAGAACAGGCTATAACGTGGGAGGGAGTGCGTGTTCGTGGAGGCGGTGTCTGAGCGCGGTCGCGATGTGTCCATGCGAGAAGGAGCATCAGCGCGAAGTCCGCCGCCGGAACGAATGCGCGCGACCGACCCGCGCGACAGAAACTCGAAACGCAGTCAAACAATGGCACAGCCCGACAACCGCTACTCGAGAAAGGCAGCAGACAAGGACGAAACAGGATTCGTCCACGTACGCGGAGCACGCGAACACAACCTCAAGGACGTGAGCCTCGACATTCCCCGCGACGCGCTCGTGGTCTTCACCGGTGTGTCGGGCTCAGGCAAGTCGTCGCTCGCGTTCGGCACGCTGTACGCCGAAGCGCAGCGCCGCTACCTGGAGTCGGTGTCACCGTACGCTCGGCGATTGTTCGACCAGTTGGACGTCCCGGAAGTCGATGCCATCGACGGCCTGCCGCCCGCCGTCGCACTGCAACAGCAGCGCGGATCACCGACGTCGCGCTCGTCGGTTGGCAGCGTGACGACGCTCTCGAACCTGCTGCGCATGCTCTACTCGCGCGCCGGGGAATATCCGCGAGGCCAGGAGCATCTCGAGGCCGAGGCGTTCTCGACGAACACGCCGCAAGGGGCGTGTCCGAAGTGCCATGGGCTCGGCCGCGTCTATGAGGTCACTGAGCGCTCGATGGTGCCGGATGACACCAAGAGCATTCGCGAGCGCGCCATCGCCGCGTGGCCTCCTGCGTGGCACGGCCAGAACCTCAAGGACATCACGGTCACACTCGGCTACGACATCGACACTCCATGGCGCGACCTGCCGAAGAAGGATCGGCAGTGGCTCCTCTTCACCGACGAGCAGCCGCAGGTGCCGGTGTATGCGGGCTATGAATCAGACGAGGTGAAGCGCGCGATCCGTCGCAAGGAAGAGCCGAGCTACCTCGGCAATTTCTCGAGTGCGAAGCGGTTCGTGATGCACACGTTCGCGACCACGCAGAGCCCGATGATCAAGAAGCGCGTCGCGAAGTACATGATCAGCGCGGAGTGTCCGGTCTGCCACGGCAAGCGGCTGCGTCCCGAATCGCTCTCCGTGAAGTTCTGTGGGATCGACATCGCCGAGATGTCGCGGCTGCCGATGAAGCGGCTCGAGATGTTGCTGCGTCCGACGGCCGACTGTCTCGCGAAAGGGTTCAAGAAGCTGCAGGCGGAGCATCCGGAGAAGGCGATCGTCGCGCAGCGCATCGCACAGGATCTCATCGCGCGCATCTCCGTGTTGCTCGACCTCGGACTCGGCTATCTCGCACTGGAGCGCAGCACGCCGACGCTTTCACCCGGTGAGCTGCAGCGACTTCGCTTGGCGACGCAGGTGCGGTCGAACCTGTTCGGCGTCGTCTATGTGCTGGACGAGCCTTCCGCGGGCCTGCATCCGGCCGACACCGAGGCGCTGCTCGTCGCGCTCGACGGGCTCAAGGCATC
>JAQBPV010000242.1 GCA_028287345.1 Gemmatimonadota bacterium | reverse complement strand
TCCAGAGCGCGCCGTCGATCCGCTGCTCGGGCCCGCCGATGGGCTTCCTCTCTTCGAATCCATCCTTCATCGCGTCGCTGCCTGACGAGGAGCGCTCCATGCGCCATTCGCTCGCGTTCGCACTTGTTCTTTTCGCTGCACCGCTCGCCGCCCAATCGGCGGTTCACACCGTCGCGCCGGGCATGACGAAGACGCAAGTCGTCAACACGCTCGGCCAACCCGCCACGGCCCGCACCGTCAGCGACTACACGTACCTGTTCTACATCAACTCGTGCGGCAAGCGGTGCGGCATGAACGATCTCGTCGTGTTGCATGGTGACTCGGTCGTCGACGCGATCTTCCGCTCACCCAATCGCCGATACAGCGGCACGAGCAGCTCGCCGGCGCCGATTTCTCCAGAGGCGGCGCGCAAGCAGTCGCCGTCGGCGCCATCGAAGCCCGTGCAGATGAAGCCAGGCCCCGCGAACGACACGCGTCCTTCCATTCCGCTCAATTCCCCCGCGGTGAAGCCCGCATCCACGAAGCCCGGATCCTGATCTCTGTGACTGTCACTGTTCGACCCGGCGACCCGGCCATCACTCCCGCCCTCGTCGCGGAGCACGGACTCACCACGCACGAGTACGACCTGCTCGTCGCCATGCTGGACCGCACGCCGACGTTCACGGAGCTCGGCATCGTCAGCGCGCTGTGGAGCGAGCACTGCTCGTACAAGCATTCCAAGCCGCTGCTGAAGACCCTCCCGACGAAGGCGCCATACGTGCTGCAGGGACCCGGCGAAAACGCCGGCGTCATTTCGATCGGTGACGGACTCGCTGTCGCGTTCAAGATCGAGTCGCACAATCACCCGTCGGCTGTTGAACCCTATCAGGGCGCAGCGACTGGAGTCGGTGGAATCCTCCGCGACGTCTTCACGATGGGCGCCCGTCCGATCGCACTGCTCAACTCTTTGCGATTCGGCTCGCTCGACTCCGCGAGGGTGCGTTATCTCTTCGCGGGATGTGTGAAGGGCATCGGCGACTACGGCAACTGCGTCGGCATTCCGACCGTCGCTGGCGAAGTCGTCTTCGATCCCGCATACGAAGGCAATCCGCTGGTCAACGCGATGTGCGTCGGGCTGCTGAAGGAAGCGGAGCTGATGCGCGCCGTCGCGGAAGGCGTCGGCAATCCCATCATCGCGGTAGGAGCGCGCACGGGTCGCGACGGCATTCACGGCGCATCGTTCGCGTCGGAAGATCTCTCGGAGGCGAGCGACGCCAAGCGTCCTCGCGTGCAGGTCGGCGATCCGTTCACGGAGAAGCTGCTGCTCGAGGCGAGTCTCGAGTTGATTCACAGCGGTCACATCGTCGCCATTCAGGACATGGGCGCCGCGGGACTCGTGTCTTCATCGGCTGAGATGGCCGCGCGTGGCGACGTCGGCGTCGTCATCGACACGCTCAAGGTTCCGGCCCGCGAAGAGGGAATGACGCCGTACGAGCTCTTGCTCAGTGAATCGCAGGAGCGGATGCTCGTCGTCGCGAAGGTTGGTCACGAAGATCACGTTCGCGCCATCCTGGAGAAGTGGGACCTCACTGCCGCCGTCATCGGTGAAGTCATCGCCGAGCCGGTCTATCGCGTCGTCGAAGGCGATCGTGTGGTGGCGGAATTCCCCGGCATCCGCCTCGTGACGGACTGCCCGATGTACGAGCCCGAGGCACGCGAAAGCGACGACATTCGTCGCCGTCGCGAAGAACACGTGCATCTCATTCCAGAGCGCGAGCAGGAGTGCGATCCCTGCTGGACGCTCGAGGAGCTGCTTCGTTCGCCGACGATCGCCAGCAAGCGCTGGGTGTATCAGCAGTACGATCACACCGTGCGCACCGGCACCGTCATCGGTCCTGGTGGCGACGCAGCGGTGGTGCGCATTCGCGGCACCGACAAAGCCATTGCGCTGAAGACCGATTGCAACGGTCGCTACACGTATCTCGATCCGCGCAACGGAGCGCGCATTGCCGTCGCGGAAGCGGCGCGCAACGTCGCCTGCTCTGGCGGTCGCCCCATGGCCATCACGAATAATCTCAACTTCGGCAATCCGAAGCGGCCCGAAGTCTACTACCAGCTCAAGGAGGCGGTGGCGGGCATGGGCGAAGCATGCCTGGCGCTCGGCACGCCGGTCACTGGTGGCAACGTCTCGTTGTACAACGAGAACCCGTCGGGCGCGGTGTATCCCACGCCGGTGGTCGGCATGGTGGGACTCGTCGAATCACTCGCGCACATCACACGCTCCGCATTCCGCGTTCACAACGACTCGGTCGTTCTCCTCGGCGACAACACGGACGAGATTGGCGGCAGCGAATACCTGCAGCGTATTCACAACGTCGTCGCTGGCGCACCGCCGCGCTGCGATCTCGCTGGTGAAAGTGCGCTCATCGAAACGCTGCTCGAATCGATTGCCGAAGGCGCCGTGCGCTCTGC
This sequence comes from Gemmatimonadota bacterium, assembly GCA_028287345.1. Classification (GTDB taxonomy): domain Bacteria; phylum Gemmatimonadota; class Gemmatimonadetes; order Gemmatimonadales; family Gemmatimonadaceae; genus AG11. Next base: position 517 of record JAQBPV010000242.1, on the reverse strand, counting down.
GCACGACTGCGCCGACGGCGGACTGGCTGTCGCGCTCGCGGAGTGTGTCATGATGGATCGCGCGCGCCCGACCGGCGCGGACATCGATCTCTCCGCGTGGTCCTCACTTCCGATGCGCGCGCTGCTCTTCGGCGAAGCGCAGGGTCGCGTCATCGTCACCACGCCCGACCCCGCCGCGGTGCTCGCCACCGCGAAGCGTCACGGCGTCCCGGCGGCTGTCATCGGCACCGTGCGCGAAGACACCGGCACGCTCAATCTCACGATCGGCGAACGGCGGATCAAGGCGCGCGTCGCTCAGTTGGCCGACGCCTATCACGAAGCAATTCCTCGCATCATGCAGCGCAGCGCCTCGGCGCAGGATGTCGCGCTCGCCTCCGACTCGGTGGTCTGATAAAATGTGTGGCATCTTTGGCGTTCGTGGACACGCGGACGCAGTAGCCTTGACGAAGCTCGGACTCTTCTCGCTGCAGCATCGCGGACAGGAGTCTGCCGGCATCGTTGCGGTAGAAGACGGCGC
>JAQBPV010000192.1 GCA_028287345.1 Gemmatimonadota bacterium | reverse complement strand
ATCCGCCGACGTAGCTGTTCGCTCGCGCCGGGGTCAGCTCGTTGACGGCACGCGTGAAGACGATCGCGATGTGGCCGTTCTTGTCGATGTCGAGCGGCTCACCGAAGTTCGCGACGTCGAGCGGATAGACCAGCGTGTCGAATCGCGTCGCGAAGCGCTGATAGTCGGCCGTGCTGAAACCGTTCTTCGGGTTCAGCGTGTCGTTGAGGATGATCGCCTTGCTGCTGATCGCCACGACGCGGGCGGTATGGTACACCGCGCCACTGCACGCTTCGTCGCCGTTCACGTTCAGCTTCACCAGGTCGCCGAGATTGAGCGGGCCGAGCGGATTCGGAATGAAATCAGTGTTGTTGCTCGGCGTCGTCCCCGAATCCGATTTGCAGGCGCCCACCGTGGCGAGTGCAATGCATCCACATGCTACGAGCAAATGAGAGATGCGAGCGTGCATTCGGGAGTCGTCCTGTGTGGTGTCCCCGGGGGAGCGGGGATGCGGTGGGAGGAACGGCTGACGTCGTTCAATGTAGACACGCAATGACGACGATACCCGATCCACTGTGTTAAACCGCGTCGACAGCGCGGTTCCAGCGAACCTTCACCGCCGGGGAGGCGGTCTCAGCGTACTTCGGCAAAGGCTACGATGCCACTCGTTCGGCGATAGCGTGGTGCCGGCCGCTGATTCGGGCCGTAGAAAATAGCAGCTTCTCGCATTCGATCGCTGTGACTGGGCGCACAAGCAAATAGCCCTGCCACTCGGCACACCGTTGCTCGACGAAAAACGCCAACTGCTCGGGCCGCTCGATCCCCTCGGCGATCACGTTCACGCCGAGCGTCAGGCCCAGCGTAATGACGGCAGCCGCGATGGCACTGTCGTCCGTGTTGTCCGGCACACCCTGCACGAAGGAACGATCGATCTTGAGCGAGTCGATGGGGAAGAGCCGCAGCGCGCTGAGCGACGAATAGCCTGTGCCCAAGTCGTCGATCGACACGCGAACTCCCTTCGCCTTGAGCAGCCGCAGGTTGTCGACTGCGCGACCGCTGAACCGCATCGCGATGCTCTCCGTGATCTCGAGCTCGAGAAATTCCGGAGGCAGGCCAGTCTCGATGAGAATGGCCTCCACGCGATCGACGAGCTCCGGCGTCTGCAGCTGACGCACTGACAGGTTCACTGCAGCTCGCAGCTGCGTCTGTCCGCGCGAGCGCCACTCCTGCACCTGCGCGCACGCCGTGCGGAGCACCCAGTCGCCCATCGGCACGATGGCACCGGTCGCTTCGGCAAGAGAGATGAACTCGGCGGGCAGGAGCAGCCCGCGCTGCGGATGGTTCCAGCGCAGCAGCGCCTCGACCCCCGTCACGAGTCCCGTATGCGACTGCACGATTGGCTGGTAGTACAACTCCAGCTGATCCAGCTCGAGTGCGCGCTGCAGGTTGCTCTCGAGACCGAGCCGTTCCAATGCAGCGTCACCGACCTCTGGCACGTATCGCTCGACCAGATCCCTGCCCTGCGACTTCGCGCGGTACATCGCCGCATCGGCAGTCTTGAGCAGCCCTTCGGGATCCTGCGCGTCAGCGGGATAGAGGCTGATGCCCAGGCTCGTCGTTACGAACAGCTCCTGCCCATCCACGACGATCGGACGCTTCACCGCGGTGATGATTCGCTCGGCGAGCAGCACCGCGTCTTCCGGGCCGTACACCTCGCTGGCCAGCACGGCGAATTCGTCGCCACCCAGCCGCGTGACGGAATCCTCACCGCGCACCGTCTGCTTGATCCGCTCGGCGATGGTCTGCAGCAGCGTGTCGCCGGCAGCGTGGCCGAGCGAATCGTTGACGATCTTGAAGCGGTCGAGATCGAGAAACAACACCGCCGCCATGGTGTCGTTGCGGCGAGCATGGTGCAACGCCATCCCCAGCTGGTTGAGGAAGAGCTGGCGGTTCGGCAGACCGGTGAGCGAATCGTGATAGGCGATGCGCTCGATGCGCGCTGCGGCGTCCATCGTCGCCTGACGCTCCTCCTCGAGCAGCCAGATGACGAGACCCATTGCCAGCGAGACGTACAGCACCACGTCGACGAAGCCGAGGCTCGCGAGGTACACGGAGTACCTGGTCCGAATGGCCGGCGCGACGAGCAGCGCGAGGAAGTGCAGTTGCTGTGCGCCCAGGCCGAAGAACGAGACCATCACGACGCGTCGTCCAATGCCTCGCGCAATGCGCGGGGCGCGCGTGATCGCCACGCCTCCGACCAGGAAGGCGATGGCAGCGGCGCAGCGACGGACGGTGACGCGCAGCGTGAACAGCAGTTCGGTGCGCGTTGGATCCCACGCGTAGGCCGTCACGAGCACCGCGCCGAACACCGTCACGGCCGCGATGATCCACTTGGTGGTCCTCGGCGGCAACGCGCGCGCCGACGCCAGCTCGGCGGTGCCGAGGAGTAGCCAGGCGATCTGTAGATAGCCTGCAATGCCGGCCGCCAGCGCGAGCGAGAAGCGAAGCGGGTCGTTGATCGGCCGGAACGTGCCGAGCATGATCGCGCTGGCACCGGCGCCGGTGTGCACCGCAAGCGCCAGCCAGCTCCACGTCCAGTGCCGGAGGAACGGCCGCCAGTACCGCCGGAGCAGCCCTCCCAGCACGAACGCGATGAGAACGGCCACTCCGGACTGAGCGAACAGTCCGGCGACGGAAAGTACGGTAGACAGCGCCATCCAATGAGGAACGAGAAGCGCTGGACCGAGATCTCGGCCGGGCGCCCGGGTGGTTTAGAGCCGCCTGCTCGTGCTCATCTACGAGCGGCGCATTCAAGCCCGTTGCGGCAGGGTACGGCGACGGGGTAAGGTAGAGTCAATGGCCCACCGGCGCGACTGCGCACCGGCCAGGTCCTACCATACAGACGATGCCCATCTCCGGACGCCACGACGATCCGATTCTGGACCAGCTCGCGCGCGATACCTTCGCCCTGTTTCCGCATTGCCACCGGTGCGGACAGCAGATCATGCGGTTCGAGGATGCGGACGTCCGGGTGCACGTGCAGCGGGTCGTGCACCGGGGCGCCTGTCCGACGCTCCCGGTGGTCGAGCGGGTCGTGCCTCCAGAAACTACCGGCTGACTACTGCCGCAGTGCGCCCAGGAGTGCCGGCAGCGCGCCGAGGAACCAGACGATGGCAGCGGCAACCATCGCGTTGGAGCGCGAGATCTTGCCCGTCACCGACAGTCCGATGCCCAGCAGGATCGTGAGCCAGATGGTGAAGACGTCCAGCCTGCCGACGATTGCGAGCAAAGCGGGCGATGTGGCGTCGGGATCGAAGAAGCGGCCTACGCCGAGCGACAGGCGCAACACACCGTTCATCGACGACGTGTCGAGCAAGAGCACCTGGATGGCGCCGGCGATCGCTCCGAGCACCTTGACGACGTTCGCATAGGCCGCGACCATCAACGCCGCACCGAGCGTCTGCTTCGCACCGAAGAACTTTCCAACGACCCACAGCGCAAGGCCGGTGAGAAAGATGGAGATCGGTACGAAGATGAACACGGCGATCTTTGCAAACTTTTCCCCGATCGACTTCGCCGTCTGTATCTGCGCTTCCGTCATGTTCGGGTTGGCTTTCTGCGCCGCCGCGATCCCGCGCATGAACTCCGCATCCATGATCGGCTGCATCGCGCTACTGGTCGCGAGGAAGATCAACCCGACGAGCACGGTGACGATGAGCAGCGGCACGCCGAATCCAGACGTGGCACGCCGCGCGAACACGGCGGACGGCGCGTAGAAGATGTCGATGAAGTCCTCCCACAATGACGCTTTCTTGGGAGGGGGAACTACTAGGCCGTCAGCGTCGGACATGGACTGGTCGCTCATGGAGTCGTCGGGATGGAAGGGAGTAGCGCGCCAAGTGTGGCGTCATCAACGCGCGAACGCAAACCCGCGTTGCCGACCGACGCGGCGTCAAACCGGCTCGATGTACACCGCGGTGCCATAGCAGAGCACTTCCGTGATGCCGGGCATCAGCTCGGTCGCATCGTAACGAAGCCCGATCACCGCGTTACCACCGAGCTCCGCACCGTGCGCGATCATGATCTGAAACGCATCGGCTCTCGCCTGCTCGCAGAGGTTCACCAGCAGCGTGATATTGCCGCCAAAAAAAGCCTGAAAGCCCACACCGATGCGCCCGATCACCGAGCGTGAACGCACCGTGATGCCGCGAACCACGCCGAGATTCTTCACGACGCGATAGCCGGGCAGTTCGAATGCGGTGGTGGTGTACGGCGTTTCGTACTGATGAACGGGGCTCATGACTCCTCCAAGTGAAGGTCGTTTGACAAACCTACGAGTCAACTCTAGCATCTGCTTCAACACCCGAATTATTCCGGAGTGATGAATACATGAAGACCGCACCGATCGTCGCAATCGCGTTGCTTGCCGGACTCACGCTCGCACCGGTCTTCGCACCGGCCGACGCGCAGAAGCTCGCCTACCCGCAGACGAAGAAAGTCGACCACGTCGACACGTTCTTCGGCGTGAAGGTCGAGGATCCGTATCGCTGGCTCGAGGAAGAGACCTCGCCGGAGACTGCGCAGTGGGTCGAGGCCCAGAACAAGGTCACGTTCGCCTATCTCGACCGCATCCCCTATCGCGATGCGCTCAAGGCGCGGCTGTCCAAGCTTCAGAACTACGCGCGCTTCAGCGCGCCGTCTCGGAAGGGCGAGAACTACGTGTTCACGAAGAATGACGGCCTCCAGAACCAGAGCGTCATCTACATCCAGCGTGGTCTCGATGGCACGCCGGACGTGCTGCTCGACCCCAACAGGTTCTCGGTCGACGGTACCACGCGCCTGGCCGGCTTCGCGCTGTCGAAGAACGGGAAGTACGCCGCCTACGGCATTTCGAGTGGAGGCTCCGACTGGACCGAGTACCACCTGATGGAAGTCGCGTCGCGCAAACAGCTGCCCGACGTGATCAAGTGGGCCAAGGTCACTGGGACCGCCTGGCAGGGTGACGGCTTCTACTACAGCCGCTACGACGCCCCCGACTCGAGCAAGGCGCTCACGTCGAAGAACGAAGGACACAAGGTCTATTTCCACAGGATCGGCACGCCGCAGGTCGACGACGTGCTCGTCTTCGAAGACAAGGGGAATCCGCAGCGCTTTCACATCGTCTCGACCACGGAAGACGAACGCTTCGCCGTCATGAGCGTCTCGGATCGCGGCAAGGGGAAGAAGGGCAACGCGCTGCTCATCCGCGATCGCGACGCCAGAAACACCGGATGGAAGCCGCTCATCGCCGAAGTGGGCGACGATGACTACAACGTCATCGACAATGTGGGCGACAGGTTCCTCATCGAGACGAATCACGGCGCACCGAACGGCCGCGTGGTGCTGATCGATCCGGCGAAGCCCGACGAGAGGAACTGGAAGACCATCCTCGCCGAGCGTCCCGAGCCACTGCAAGGTGCGTCGACTGCCGGCGGTAAGCTGTTCGCGACGTACATGAAGGACGTCACCACGCGCGCATACGTCTACGACATGAACGGCAAGCTGCAGAACGAGATCATCCTTCCTGGCCTTGGCAGCGCCGGCGGCCTGGGCGGCAACAACGACGACAAGGTGATCTTCTACACCTTCAGCTCGTTCAACTTTCCGCCATCCATCTACAAGTACGACGTCGCCACGCGGAAGTCCTCGCTCTTCCGCGCGCCGGAGATTCCCGGCTTCCGGCCGGCCGACTATATCACGAAGCAGGTGTTCTACACGAGCAAGGACGGCACGCGCGTGCCGATGTTCCTCACGTACAAGAAGGGCCTCAAGCTCGACGGGACGAACCCGTCCCTGCTCTATGGTTACGGCGGGTTCAACGTCTCGACCACGCCGTCGTTCAGTGCCATGCGCCTCGCACTGCTCGAGCAAGGGGTGGTCTACGCGTCGGCGAACCTGCGGGGTGGCAGCGAGTACGGCGAGAAATGGCACGAGGCGGGAATGAAGCTGAAGAAGCAGAACGTCTTCGACGACTTCATCGCCGCGGGTGAGTACCTCGTGGCCAACCACTACACGTCACCCGGCAAGCTCGCGATTCATGGCGTGTCGAATGGCGGACTGCTCGTGGGCGCGGTGGCCAATCAGCGTCCTGACCTCTTCAAGGTGGTCATCCAGCAGGCCGGCGTGATGGACATGCTCCGCTTCCAGAAGTTCACCATCGGGTGGAACTGGATCGCGGATTACGGTTCCGCGGAGGCGAACGAGGCGGAGTTCAAGGCACTGCACGCGTACTCGCCGATCCACAACATCAAGCCCGGTACCGCGTATCCGGCGACGCTCATTACGACGGCTGATCACGACGATCGCGTCGTGCCTGCGCACTCGTTCAAGTACGCGGCGGCGCTGCAGGCCGCGCAGGCGGGCGACAGCCCGATTCTCATTCGCATCGATACGAAGTCGGGCCACGGCGCGAGCAGCACGACGAAGGCGATCGAACAGACGGCGGACCTGTACGCGTTCGTGTTCCAGAATTTGGGGATTGGGCCTACGTTCGTTCCGTAGCGCAGACCCAGACTTCACAGCTCACGCGGATCTACGCGGAATTGAACTGCCACCGATGAGCGCGGATACCACGGCAACTACATGCGCTTTGGCGTCTGGGCTGGAAACTTCACGCCCTACGGCACGTAGTCCGATGTGAGCGTCCGACCTCCCAGGAGTGACCCATGGATCCAGATGTCATCACCTTTGCCGCGGTCTCCTGCGTCATCGTCGGACTCGTTGGCTCCCTCGCGGCCATCGGCGTCGTCACGGTGCGGGTCCTGATGCGCTCGAAGGGTCCCTCGAAGCAGGTCACCCGCGCGGAAGACGACCGCCTCGAGCACCTTCAGCAGTCGGTCGACGCGATCGCCATCGAAGTCGAGCGCATCGCCGAAGCGCAGCGATTCAGCGCGAAATTGCTGTCAGAGCGCGCAGATTTCCCGGCAAACCGCGCCTGAGGGCCTTGGCGAACGAAAGTTCGCGCCGCGCTATCACGATGTTGCGCAGCGGTTAGCTTGTTTGTACTGCGACGTACGCACCAGCGCAGCCGGCAGCCCCGCTGCCCCCTCCACATTCGGCGCTTCTGGCGACGCCTCCCACTTTCGGGGCGTCCAAAATGCGCGTACACACATGATCGCCAATTTGTCAGGCGAGGTGCGGAACAGGCTGCTGTCTGCCCTGTCGCCGCGTGCCCAAATCCTGCTCGCGCCGGATCTCGAGTTTCTGGCCCTGGCTGCAGGATACGTGCTCTACGAGCCGACCGAGGCGATCGACTTCGTTTACTTCCCCGAGACCGCTGTCGCATCGATGGTCCGTCGTATGGCAGACGGTTCCGGCGTCGAGGTCGGAACGATTGGTCGAGAAGGCGTCGTCGGCGGCTCGGTGGCCTTGGGCGCCGTCACCACACCGACGCTTTGCGTCATCCAGGTCGCTGGCAGCGTCCAGCGCATCTCGACTGCCGCGCTTCGCGCAGCCGTCGCACTTCCACGCGACGACGATGACAACGGCAACCCATCGCTGAACGCGCTCATGCTGCTGTACGCGCAGGCGTTGTTCGAGCAGTGCGCACAAACCGCCGCGTGTAACCGCCTGCACGCACTCGAGCACCGCTGCGCACGCTGGATCCTCATGATTCACGATCGTGTGGACGGCGACGAGTTACTCCTCACGCAGGAGTTCCTCTCCTACATGCTCGGCGTGCGTCGCGCGGGCGTCACCGAGGCGTGCGGCACGCTCATGCGCGCGGGACTCATTCGCTATCGCCACGGCCGAATTACCGTGACGGATCGCGGCGGACTGGAAGCCGCATCCTGCGAATGCTTCCAGGTGGCTGTCGACGCCTATGATGAGTTGTTCGGCACCTCGCTCGTCGGTAGCGTCTAGTTCGACACGGTCTTTCGCGCGACGCCTTTCAGCTTCGTGTCGTACCACTCGACCATGCGGCGCTGCATATCGAGAAAGTCTTCGACGGTCGCGTTGCCGCCGCCGTGGCCGCCGTTCATGTAGTTGACCCACACGACTTCCTTCCCCAACCGGCGCAGCGCGTAGTACATCTCGCGCGTGTTGTCCGCCGGAACGTTGGAGTCCTGCGCACCGGTCATCAGCATCAGCGGCGTCGTGATGCGGTCCGCGAAGAAGATCGCCGAGTGCTCGACGTACTTCTGCGGCTGCTGCCATAGCGTCGCCCCGATGCGATCCTGGCTCTTTTCGGCCGCGTGGACGTTGCGCACACCGAGCCGCGGGCTGTCGGTATAGAAGCTCACGACGTCCACCTTCCCCGAGATGTTGATGGCCGCCTTGAAGCGGTTGGTCTGCGTCACGAGGAGGTTGGTGGCATAGCCGCCGTAGCTCACGCCTTGCACACCGAGCTTTGCGGAGTCGGAGATCCCGAGCTCGATCAGCTTGTTCGCCGCGGCGGTCACTCCCTTCACCCATGCCTCTCCGGGGTGGCCGATCTCGAAGTCCACTGACGGCTTCACGACCACGTATCCCGCGCCCGCGAGAACGCCTGCCGTCGGATCGAAGCTGTCGTCGAAGAAGTCCTCGTAGACGCTGAACACTGTGGGATACGACTTCGACGCTTCGTAGTTCGCCGGAAAATACACGACGCCGTACTTCCGATGGCCATCGGCATCGAGATAGTCGATCAGGCGCGTCGGTCCGAAGGCGACCTGCTGCAGCTGCGGATTCGCATCACTGATGCGGCGGAGGTTCCGGAGCTCTCCGTCGCCGGCGTAGAGGTCGGCAGGGCGATTGCCGGTCGCAATCGAGAGCACGACCGACTTGCCATCCTTCGACGGGCGGATTCCGGTGTAGCTCCGATCGTCGCGCAGGAGCTCGCGCGGCGCAGCGCCGCTCGCGATGTCATACCGAAGCACCGTCCGCTCCCACTTCGTTCGCGATGCCGACGTCAGGTACAGCGCGGAGCCGTCTTCCGTCCACGCAGCCACGGAGACGCGCGGCAATTCCGGATTGGAGTCGTTCGTCGCAATGATGAGCCGCTTGTCCGGCTTCGCAGGGTCGACGAGCCACAGCCCTTCCTTGTTCGAGGCGACGACCGCATCGCCGTTGGGGCTGAACCGCACGAGCGAGAACTTCTCCTTTTCGCGCTGGTCCTTCGCGGCCTTGCTGGTGTCCGTCTCCGTCTTCTTCGGATCACCAACCGGACCCGCCACCTGCTTCGCCCCCTTCTCGTCGATCGACCCGACGAACACCTTGCCGTCCTTCGAGTACGCGTAGCGGCGGCCGTCCAACGCCCACGCGAGCGTCATTCCCTTGAGCGACGGGAACACGGTCTTCACCTCGCATTGCGCTGCGCATACGACCGGGCGCACGATCAATTTTTCTTCGCGGCCGAAGATCACGTCGTAGTCGGTCTTCTTCGTGATGTCCTCACGTACCGCGACGTCGCGTCCGTCTGCCGTGAGGTCGTAGTTACCGAGCAGTCCCTCTGGCAGCACCTCACGCACCTGCTTCGTCGCCACGTCGATCGACGCGACGGATCGCATCGACCCCTCCCGGCGAATTGCATCCCAGGCAAGGAACGGATCGGCGCTCGTCTGCACGAACACCGGTCCGCGCGTCATCGAATCGAATCGCGCCTGGGCGCGCGTGCGCCATGCGTTCGTGTGCAGCGAGACGAGCACTGAACCGCCATCACGCGACCACGCGAGGTCGCTCGACTCGGCGACGTACTTGCCCGATGGAATTGGCAGCATCGTCACCTTGCCGCTCTTGCGATCGAACACGGCGGGGTCGTAGGCCTCGCCGCGCAGCAGGAGCATGCCCAGCTTCTCACCGTCGGGCGACCAGCGCAGCGCGCGCACATTTCGCTTGTCGCTGAACACGGGCTGCTGTGTGCCACGCTCGGCGTCGATCACCACGAGCCGAGCCGAGGAAGGTCGCACGTAGGTCGGATCGCCGTCACGGCGATAGTCGACGCCGAAGTTATCGCGCCGAGTGGACGCGGTGGCGGCCACCCAGCGACCGTCGCTCGACACGTCGGCCACCGAGAGCGTGACGAGGTCGAGGGCGTCCTGTGCGGAGAAGGCATGGCGCGCCGCGGTCTGCGCGCCTACGGCATGGCTGATGGCCAGTGCAGCGAAAGTGACGGTGGCGAAGCGGCGCATGGGCGGCGGAGTGGGAGTCGAATTTGTCGGACGACAACGTAGCCAATCCCGACCCCGCGCGTAACTTCGTCCCGCCATGCGCCACGAGCTTCAGCGTTCCATCGGACTCACCCGAGCGACCGCGATGGTCGTGGGGATCATCATCGGTGCCTCCATCTTCGTGCAGCCGTCGGCAGTGACGGCGCAGGTGCACTCGGTCAAGGGTGCACTGCTCGTGTGGGTCGCCGCGGGAGTCCTGACGCTCATCGGCTCATTGGTCATCGCGGAGTTGGCGTCGGTGTTTCCGCGCACCGGTGGCGTCTACGTCTTCCTCTCCGAGAGCTACGGGCCCGTCCTGGGATTTCTCTGGGGTTGGGCGATGTTCTGGACGATGCACAGTGGCATCGTGGCCGTCATCGCCATGGTGTTCGGCCGCTACGTCGGCACCTTCGTCGATGTGGGCAGTGTCGGCCAACAATTCTTCGCCGTCGCTGCCATCGCCGTGTTCTCCTTGGTCAACTATCGCGGCGTGCGATACGGCAGCGCCGTGCAGGTTGCGCTCACGGTCATCAAGGTGCTTGCTCTCGTCCTGATCATCGTGATCGCGCTGTTCGTCGGTGGCCGCAGCGGTGGCTCGCCTGTCACTGCGAGTGCTACGGCGGACATCCTTCCTTCGGCGCGCGAGTTCGTCCTCGCGCTCATCGCTGGCCTCTTCGCTTTCGGCGGATGGCACATGGTCTCCTACGTCGCCGAAGAGACGATCGATCCAACGCGCACCATTCCGCGCTCGCTGATCATCGGGACGCTCACCGTCACCGCACTCTATGTCGGAGTGAACTGGGCGTACTTTCGCGCGCTGCCGCTCGAGAGCGTCGCGAACTCGACGCGCGTTGCCGCCGACTTCGCCGACGCGGCCATCGGCGGATGGGGCAAGGAGATCATGGCCATCCTCGTCGTCCTGTCGACGCTCGGCGCCATGAACGGCGTCATCCTCGCTGGACCGCGCGTCTATCTCGCGATGGCCAACGACGGAATGCTCTTCAGCTGGGCCGGCGCGGTACATCCCGTCTATCGCACGCCCCATCGCGCCATCGTGCTGCAGGGCGTGTGGTCGTCGGTCCTGGTCGTTACGGGCACCTATCGGACACTGTTCACGCGCGTCGTCTACACCGAGTGGATCTTCTTCGGGCTGCTCGCGTTTGCGCTCGTGTTGCTGCGGCGCCGCGCGGACTATGCGCCCCGCTATCGTATCCTGGGATACCCGCTGCTCCCGGCGGTCTTCATCATCTCCACGGCCGCCATCGTCATGAATCAGGTCAGCCACGAACCTGTCTCCAGCGCCGTCGGGCTGGCGCTCGTCGTAGCGGGCCTGCCTGTGTACTACCTTTGGGCGCGACGCAAACCCCTACCTAGTCCGAGTGCGAGCCAGTGAGAATCATCGACGTCCACAATCACTTCTATCCGCCCGCGTACATCGACATGCTGCGCTCGGCCGGGAGTGTGGTCACCGTGAAGACGGACGTCGAGGGTAATCCGGAGATCCACTATCCGGGCGACTACAACGTCGCGGTTCCGGGCCATCGCGACATCGCGTACCGGCAGTCCGTGCTCGAGAAGGAGCGCATCGACACGCAAGTCCTCTCGCTCACCACGCCCGGCACACACGTCGAGTCGCCGGAGGTGGCGGCGAGTATGGCGCGACTGGTGAATGCCTCATTCGCACAGATCATCGCCGAGCGCGGCCCACGATTCGCCGCGCTGGCAACGCTTCCGCTCAACGATCCCACCGCATCCGTCATCGAGCTCCGGCGCACGATGGACGACTACGGATTTCCCGGCGCGATGCTCTTCAGCAACGTGAATGGCGTCTCGCTGGCCGATCAGCGCTATTGGCCACTGTACAAGCTCGCGAACGATCGCGGCGCAGTCCTGCACATCCACCCCACCAACCCGGTGAACGTGGATGCCATGAAGGAATATTGGCTCATGCCCCTCGTGGGCTTTCTCTTCGACACGACGATCGCCGCGGCGCATCTGGTGTTCAGCGGCGTGCCTGAGCGCTTCCCCAACATCAAGTGGGTGTTGAGCCACCTCGGCGGCGCCATTCCCTATCTCGCCGAGCGGCTCGACCGCGGCTACGGCGCGTTCAAGGAGTGCCGCGAGCATATCTCACGTCCGCCGAGCGAATACTTGCAGACGTGGTACTACGACACGGTGAACTTCGACACGAACGCCTTGGAGCTCGCCATCAACTTCGCCGGAGCGGACCACATCATGGCGGGCAGCGACTATCCGCACGCGATCGGCAGCATTCCAGCCATGAAGAAAGCGCTCGGAAGCCTCGACCTCACCGAGAATGACAGGGCCGCCATCCTCGGTGAGAATGCTGCGCGTGTGTACGGACTCTAACTCCGTCGGCGCGGACGACTGCTGAGCTTGGAGACCGCGAGCAGCGACCGTAGATCGCGGGCAGCGAGATCTTCCCAATCGTCCGGCACCGGGATGACGCGCCGGCGCTCATGGCTGCTCTGAAAGGCCAGCCATCCACCGAGAATCTGGCGGGGCAGCGTTGCCCGACCGACCAGTTCGTGCCGCCGGTCGATGTTGCCCCGTCGCAGCGCTCGGCGCTCCCGCAGGAGGCGTCGTTCGAGAAGCCGCGGATACACCTCCCACACGATCCACTGATTGCCCTGGACGTCGGTGAACTCGCGCGTGTCCGAGCTGAGCGGAGCTGATGTCATCATGGCATTGCCTCTTAGCAATGTGAGTACCATCACAACCGATCCGCAAAGAAAAAGGGCGAGGTCACTGGCCTCGCCCCTTCCAAGTCGCAATAGGGAGGCTTATGCGCGACGACGACGGCGGGCGACGAAGCCGATACCGAAGATGCCAGACGCCGCGAGCGTCAGCGTTGCAGGCGTGTTGCGCTGACGCAACGCTGCCCCTGCCTCAAACGCGGGCGCGCGCGGTCATTCGATTGAAGATCCACACCAGCAGTGCGATCGGCAGCACGACCATCAATGCGATCTTGAGGACGGCGATCATCATCCCCACGAGCGCCATTCCGATCCCGAACACGACGCCGAAGGCGGCCATGCCCATGACGAACAACACGAACGCTGCCGGGAGGCCGATGCAGAGAATGAAGACCGACCAGAGAAGAAACTTGACGATGCGCATAGGATCCGTCTGAGAGGGTTGCACACCGTACGTGCTGTGGATTGTCGCGGTTCCAGCCAAAGAAGTCGCTGACGCAGTGATACCACTGGCCGGCGGATATTCTTACGCCGGCCAGTGGGGGATACGAGGGTCCACTCCTCGAGCTGGTGCTCTCAGGAGTCGTCTCGCCGAAGCGAGACGCCTCCTTTTACAGCGGCGCTGAGCACCACGAGGGCACCGATCGCGAAGAGGCCAAACGTCGCCGGCTCGGGAGTGGGCGTGACCGGAACGACGGTCGACGCCGCACAGTCGTCCGAAATGACGTTCGTGTCCATCGACACCTGACCAACCATCGCAATGGCTCGACCGCAGTCGATCCTCGCGCCAGTCGTGATCGAGATGCTCTGGTCTGCGATGATGGTGCCGAGGAATGTCGAGTTCGTGCCGAGAGTCCCGGAGCTACCGAGCAGCCAGAACACTTCGCTGAAGGGGCCGCCATGCAACGGTGAGACGGTCGAGCCGCTCGCCGTCGTCAGGTCGGAAACGATCTGAAACACGAATCTGCTGCCAGAGTTGCCGAGAAAGTCGAGGAACACGTTCCCGGTCAACTGCGCTGTCGACGAGAAGTAGTAGACGCCTGGCAGCAGCGTCATTCCGCCGAGGTCCTGCCCTGAGAGATCGGTCGTGAAGGGCAGCAGGCGAAGCGCGTCGTACGCAGTACGCGCGTCACTCTGTGCTTGCTGCGCGACGGCGTCGGCCTGATGGACGGAACCTCCGACCGTGATGCTTCCGAGTCCGGTGATCGCCCCGCCCGGCCAGACGCCGAGGCTGCGATCAATTGTCGTGGGACCGGTGTTGGTGACCGTGGCCGCGCCGAGAACGCCGAACTGCTGGGCTGTTCCGAGGACCACTTGCCCGCTGGCTGATGAGGTGGCTCCGATCAGGAGCGCGAGAGCGAGCGTGATGCCGCGCCACGGGTGTGGCGCGTACTGCGTTGCGAACGTCGTCGTTCGGCTGTTCGACATCGGGAGCTCCATCGTAAAAGGGGGGCCTTGAGGAGCGTACCCGTATCCGGAGACTGACTGCTGCCACTGCGGGCGAAAGAGGTTAGTCTCGCGTCTGGAACAGTGAAGTAGGGAGTAGACGGTTACGGCACTACAGTCATTGTCGTTGGCGACCCCTGTGCTGAGGACTTCGACGTGAAACGTATGTTGTTATACCACCAATAGCGACAGCGCGCAACCGTACAGATGCGCGCGAGGAGGATTCAAGCGACAGGGGTGAGCGCGCCGCATCGACCATTTCGTCAGACGCGGCGTCTCGTGCCCTCACCTACGGAGCTTACGGGCGCTTCGACTTCAGCGCGTTGAGCACCGCGCACAGCGCGGTCGCCTGCACTTCGGCTTCTTCCTGTGTGCGCTCCGTTCTGGTGCCGTAATAGACCCTGTGGATGAAGCGGCTGCGCTGATGCCTGACGTTGATCGAGCGGCTGCGTACATCGGGGACGACCTTCCACGGGCCACGGCCTGGGTTGGTGCAATCGAGACGACGCAAATCGACTGGTAGCATAGTCCTGGGGAGGCGGATGAGGATCGGCACTCTGACGAACTATTAAGATATTCTAAGCGGGCCCGTCGCATAAGGACCCAGTGGTGCGCAAATACCCTGCGCCGCCAATCTCTGGCCGGTCTAACGAACTCGATTAGTACGGAGTTCCCACCCGGTCTCAACTCCGTCATCGCATCCGACAGCGGTTGCAGTGCTCCTCGAAGCAGCGCACGACGCGGGCGAGACCGCCCGGCGCGCGCCATGTCGACGGCCGTTCGTTGGCATACCGCCGGCACGCGTTCCGGAACGCGGACGGCGATGCAAAGTCGAGCGCCAGCGCCACGCGCTCCACCGACTGGCCCGTACTCTCGAGAATCGCCGCCGCCAGCAGAAGCCGGCACCACATCGCCAGCGCGCTCGGTGGCGGGAGCGCCAGCCGGTGCGAGTGGTTCAACAGGGTCTTCCTGTCGACGCCGAGCGCGCGGCCCAACCCCTCGACCGAATGATCCTCCTGCGGATACTGCAGGCAGAAGTCGACGAGGGGACGTACGGCAAGGGGAATCAGGTGCTCGATCGATTCGCGTACCGAGCGCGCGGCGCACGCCTCGACGCTTCCCGTGAATGCCGCCCGCAGCGCGATGCCTTCGTCGTCGATGCCCTCCTGCACCAGCTCGTCGATGCCGGCACACGCGAGGTCGAGAATGTCGGCCGACGCCGAGCGCGCATGACAGTAGCCGATGATCGCGGTGGCCGGACGCACCGCCAGAATCTCGCGCAGCAAGGGCGCTGTCGGCGCCCCGTGTTCGTCTCGCGCCTCAGCCACGACGGTGACGAGCACCGTGGCGTTGAACACCTGCTCGCGGAGGGCCGCGAGCGTGCCAACGAACTCGAGCCGGTCGGTGCGGCCGATTGCCTGCTCGAAACGCGCGCGAGCGACCCGCCCGAGCACCAGCGCGAGTATCAGGCGCGTGCGAATCTTGGTCGCCAGCGCGATGCCGCTCGCCGTTACCTCCTCGTAGCGTGACTGCCGACCGCCTAGCGTGACGGGTGTGTGATCCTGGCGCAGGTACATCGGATCTCCCTCTTATGTGGAGACGTCGATGTCCATCAACCGCGCTCGCCTGCTCGCTCTCTCACTAGTCATCGTTGCACTCGGTGCCTGCAGCGGAACCGATGTGGCCGCACCCAGCAATACCCTTCGCCCGACGCCGGCAACCCGCATCGAAGACAGCGTTCCGAATTCGGGGTGCAGAAGTGGTTACTCCGGCGTAAACGGCCGGTGCACAGGGGAGTAGACACACAGCTGGAGGCAGTCAGATATTCGCCATCAACTCTTCCCAGTTGCCGAGTGAATCGGCGTCTTCCAGAACCTGTCGAACGGATTCGGGCGCGAGGGCGGTGGAGCGTCGCTCTGCCGTCTTCGGCCGCTCCAGCTCCATTCCAAAGGCGATCTCGTGAAAGCCGGCGCGCATGGCTGCCTGTAACGCAGCCTGCCGGCGCACTTCAGCATCGGGATCTCCGATGAGCGCGAAGGCCTTCGCGACTTCGGCGAGGGCCGCCACCGCGTCGTACTTGAAGTCGTCGCCACCCACCACCTGGTCGGTACGACGGACGATCCTCCGTAGGGTATCGCCATCACCGATCGAGGCCGCCGCAAGGGCAGCGCCGCCGAGCGCTGGAAGCTCGAGCCGCTTGGGCAGAGCGCGCGCGAGCGCCAGCGCGAACGTGTGGAGCGCGACGTCGGGATGGCCGAGATCGAACGCAGCCTGCGCCACATTGAGCAGCGCTTCGCTCTCGCGCGCCGTGTCGCCACGCACGTCGCGGAACGCGGCCCACGCGTGCAGCAGCGCCTCGTCGAAGCGCTTGGCAGCGGCGGCGGCGAGCATCATTCCGTGGTGTGCCTTCGCGATCAACTCATTCGACCCACAGGCTCTCGCGTTCTCGAGCGCGCTGATGAAGTGATCGCGCATCGCGGGAATGTTGCCGCGCTCCCGCGCGAGCATCGCATGGCCGATGTCGGCGCGCGCCTGCATCTCCGGAAGACCGCCTCCCCATGTCCGAACTTCACCGTATAGAGCCTCGGCCGCTTCGTGGTCGCCGAGCTTGCGGGCAATGCGAGCGCGCTGCGCCAGTACCCTTCCCAGCTCGAGCACACCCGCTTCGACGCCGAACTCTCGGTAGGCGAGCAGCATGAGCGCATCGGCCAGGCGGAGTGCGCCGCCATCCTCGGCGGCGTCGGCCACTTCGCGAAGCACGCGGACCGCCTCGGACGCTGACGCGCCAGCTACATCGAAACCCTCGAGCGAACGATCTTCCTGCACGAGAATCTTTAGCGCCAACGCGTAGCACCGACGACGGAGCTCGATGAGCTTCTCGTCGGCAGCATCGCGACGACGGACTTGCAGGCAGCGATTCAGCAGGACGCTGATCTTGACGAGATCATCGTCACTGCGCGTGAGATGCGCGCGCTCCGGGTACTGCGCTCGATCGGCACGGTAAGCGGATAACGGCAGGGAGGGAGCCAGCATGTGCGCCTCGGGAAACATGCGTGGAGATGGCAACGTGATGACGACCGGACCATCGCACAAGGGGCGAGGTGTTAGAACGGTTCCCCGTCGGATGACGGCCTTTCCGCAGACGGCGGCCAATCCTTTCGTTCGTGCTGACACGGCCCGCAGTACTCATCGGCCCTGGCCGCCCCGATAACATCGAGGCGCTCGAACGCGTGCTGCAGCAGAGTTGGCGCGTGGAGCACTCATCGAATCGCCTGTCCTTCGCCCGCGACCTCCGTCTCGCGAAGGCGCGGCAGGTCGTCCTGTGCGACGTTGACTGCGAGGGCATGCCCAACGCGCCGCTTCTCGAGCATTGTGCCCGCCGCAGCATGGTCGAGATGGTGGTGTTCGTCCACGAAACTCCCGTCGTCCGTCTCCCGTCATCATGGTCGACCACGAGCATGGTCGTCGGACACGTCATGCTCAGCGGCCATTCCATCACCGAAGCGAGCATGATGGTCGCCGAGTTGCTGCGAGGGGACGCAACCTGATGTCAGTGCTTCATGCCATCGACGAGAAGCGCGGCCTCGTGCTGACGGTGTTTCGGGACGATCTCTCGGACGACGATCTGCGCGCGCACCTGCTCGAGCTCCGTGCGAATCCGCACTTCCACAGGTTGATGCGCGAGCTCGTGGATCTTCGCGCCGTGACGAAGGTGTCCGTCTCCTCGGCGATGTTGAGCGAGAGTGCGCGGTGGCTGCTGCACGCGCCCGAGGCACGTCGCGCGCTCGTCGCTCCCACGGACCTCCTGTTCGGCCTGTCGCGCATGTACCAGATAAACCTGGGCGAGGTCGGCTCATCGCAGCTCGGTGTGTTTCGCGATCTGCAGTCGGCGCTGCGATGGATCGGCCTCAGCAGCGAGGCCGAGCTTCCGCTGGCGACGCGTGTTTGATTCGCTGTTGAACCCTCTCATGTAACGGAGTCGTGACACGTCGCACACAGCGAACCGTCGGCAGGGCGCGTATTCATCTGCACGCTCACCACGAGCGAGGACGAACCCGACGAAGGGAACGCTGAGTGTCTACGTCGAACAAGAAACATCCTCTCGGAGATGCGCGGTCGCGCCGCCTCGAGGAGCTCGTGAACGAGCTCACGATGCTGACCACGCGTCCGCCTGATATGTCCGATGCCGTTTTCACCGACATGATTCGGCGCCTGGCAATGCATCAACTGGTGGACGAGGAGCTACGCCGCCGCGGACGGTGAGCACACCAGGGTTTTGCGCAACATGAGCGCACGGGCCGAGCTTGTCATCTGCGGCGCGGGAATCGCCGGAGTTGCCGCGGCGTATCATCTCGCGGTGCGGCAACGTGTTCGCGGCGTCGTGCTGGTCGATGAGCGCGAGCCCCTCACGTTGACGAGCGACAAGGGCACGCAAGGTTATCGCAACTGGTGGCCCGGCCCGGATGATACCATGCTGCGCTTCGTCTCGCGCAGCATCGACCTCCTCGAGGAGATTGCGGATGAGACGACGAACCTCTTTCGGCTGAATCGACGCGGCTATCTCTTCGCGACAGCAGAGGAGGACGGCGTCGAACGATTGCGCAGCACGGCGCGACAGGTGTCGAGCTACGGTATGGGCCCGTTGCGCGAGCACTCCGCGCCCGGCGCGTACGAGCCTGCGCCCGCTGAAGGCTTTCGCGACCAGCCTGTTGGAGCCGATCTCCTCCTCGATGACGAGGCGCTGCGCGCGTTCCCACTCCTGTCGCGCACCACGAAGGCCGCGCTCCACGTTCGACGCGCGGGCTGGATGAACGCGGTTGCGCTCGGTGCGTGGATGATGAAGCAATCGATGGCTGCTGGCGTGACCTTCGTGCGCGACGGTGTGAGCGCGATCGACACACAGGGCGGACGGGTGTCACGCGTGCGACTGTCGTCCGGCGCATCGATCGACACCGATCGCGTCGTACTGGCGACCGGGCCGATGCTGCCGCATAGCGGCCGGCTGCTGGGAATCGAGCTTCCGCTGTTTCATGAGCTCCATGCCAAAGTCACCTTCGCCGACACGCTCGGCATCATTCCGCGTTCGTCGCCATTCACCATATGGATCGACGAGGTCGACGGGTTTCCGGGCGGCGTGCACGTCCGCCCAATCGACGGTCCACGCGGCAACGAGCTGTTCTTCATCTGGACCTTTCACACCGAGCCGATTCAGCCAGTGTGGCCGCCGACGTTCGATGCGCGGTACGGCGAAGTATGCCTTCGCGGATTGGCTGCCATGGCGCCGCGGATGTCTGCGTATCTCGACAGGCCCGAGCGAGGGTACGTCGATGGCGGCTACTACTGCAAGACGACCGACAACCGGCCCCTCGTCGGTCCGCTGCCAGTCGAAGGCGCGTTCATCATCGGCGGCCTGTCGGGAACGGGAATCATGACGTCGCAGTCTGCCGCGGAGCTTCTCGCCGCACACGTGACGCAGGCTGCACTCCCCGACTGGTCGAACGCGTTCGTGCCGACGCGCTACGACGATCCGGCGTATGTCGAACAGTCGCTTCGAGCAGGAGCGCTGACCGGCCAGCTCTGAGCTGGTCGACGTGCCAAATGTCCGGTGCACGGAACGTGCGCAATGGCGAACCATGAGATACTCATATCACGCTGACCGAGAATCGACGCTCGCCGCAGTCGCGCTCGCGGCCACAGTGACGGCCAGCCTCGTAGCACTCGGCTCCATCCGTCGATCGACGGCGCACCTCGATCGTAAGGTCGGCAAGCAGCTTGCAGCGCGACCGCACTCACGCGTGCGCAAGATCGCGCTGGCCAGCGGGCCGCTCGGAAAGTGGTACGTCTTGCTTCCCTTCGGCCTCGGCGTGTCGGCGTACCTCGTGCGCACCAGGCCAAGCCACCGCAATGCGGCGGCGTCTGCTGTCGCCATGGCAAGTGTGCTCTCGGTGCTGCTCGAAAAAGCATTCGACAAGTTGCCGCAACCGCCGGTACCGCCGGGTCGCAGCAAGAAGTCGACGTCCGTATTGCCGAGTGGTCATGCGTTCGTTCCGGCGAGCGTGTTGCTGACGAGCGCGTACATCCTCACGCGAGAAGAGCTCCTGCCCGCCTACGCTGCATATCCGTTGGCCGCGGCAATTCCGGTTGCCTCGGCAGGTGCAAAGCTCCTTTCGGAGAAGCACTGGCCCTCGGACGTGATCGTCGGGGGACTCGCTGGCATCGGCTTGGCCGCAGGCTGCGCACTGGCGTACGAAGTCGCCGTGCGCCGCAGTTCCGATCCCTACTCGGCCGATTGAGCGGCCGATCATGGATTTGACCTCCGGGCACCCGTACTGGCCCGTCAAGGATGGATTGATTCAGACGTATCCAAAGCTCGACGCCGACATGAACTGCCGCGTGGTGGTGCTGGGTGGCGGAATCACCGGCGCGCTCGTGGCACATCATCTCATCGACGCGGGTATCGAGACGATCGTGCTCGACAAGCGAGACGTCGCCTCCGGCAGCACCTCGGCATCGACGTCATTGCTGCAGTATGAGATCGACACCACACTTGCCGACCTCACAGACAAACGCGGGACGGATGTCGCCAACCGGGCGTACGTCGCTTCCCGCGATGCGATCGACAAGCTCGCGCGTATCGCGAAGCATCTGCCCGATCAGACCGGCTTCGAGAAAAAGAAGAGCCTGTACCTCGCGGTGAAAAAGCGGCATCGCAAGGTGTTGCGCAAAGAGTGGGAGATGCGCCGCGCCATCGGCATCGAGGTGGATTGGCTCGACGAGTCGGACGTCGCGGAGCGTTTCGCCTTTCGCCGCCCTGCGGCGCTGCTATCGCACGACGCCGCGCAGGTGGACGCCTACGCATTCACGCACGCACTTCTGCGCGACGCCAGCCGTCGCGGACTGCGTGTATTCGACCGCACGGAGGTGACGACGATCGCACCGACCGATGATGGCGTGACGTTGAAGACCGCCGACGGATGCGTGGTGCGCACGGATCACCTGGTCTTCGCCACCGGCTACGAGACGGAGGCGTTCCTCGAGCACAAGGTCGCTCGGCTCATCAGCACTTATGCCGTTGCGAGCGAGCCACTCACGTGCCTGGCGGGATGGGGCGAGGATGCATGCCTCATCTGGGAGCACAGCAGGCCGTACCTCTACCTGAGGACGACGGTGGATGGCCGCGTCATCATGGGAGGGGAGGATGAGGACTTTCGGAATCCCGTACGTCGAGACCGACTGATCGGAAAGAAGGCGGAGCGTCTGGCGTCGCGCTTTCGGGAGCTCTTTCCCGATATCGCGATAGAGATTGCGTTTGCGTGGGCGGGGACGTTTGGCGAGACAGAGGACGGCCTGGCGTACATCGGGGAACAGGAGGATTGGCCGAGTTGCCATTTCGCGTTGGGATACGGCGGGAATGGGATCACGTTCAGTCTCCTCGGCGCTGAGATCATCCGCGATACGATTCTCGGGAAAGTGAACGAGAATGCGGAGTTGTTTCGGTTTGGGCGGTGATGCCGCCAAGCTCGAAACGCAGGGATCGGATTGGACTGACCCAACGGATAAAGGCCGGATCGTCTCCGTGTGGGGACGGCCCCCACCTCGCACAGGTCGGTCTCGTAAGAAGGGGTGAACACCAACAGCAACCGCATGACTTGAATCATGCGAATTGTTTGGAATTTGCTCCATCGAATGTTTGAGAGGTCTCGCGCCTGTCAGGTCTCTCACGCCAAGAGGACGTTCGATCCCCTGCACCACGACACGTTCTCGGGATGATCCGAAGAATCTGTGAAATCCGCTTCATGCGGTTTTCTGTTGCTCTCGGATTACAGCTTCTCCAATGCCGTCTCTGCCGGACCGCCGAGCACCAATCCGTCTGGTGTAAAGCGCGATCCGTGGCATGGACAATCCCACGTCGACTCCGCGCCGTTCCATCGAACGAGACATCCCATGTGCGTACACACCGCGCTGACCTTCATCAGCTTGCCGTCACTCGTCCGATGACACGCCACGCGTTGTCCGCCAATCGTGAGCACCTTCCCTTCACCGGGCGCCACACTCTCAGCACCGGCCTGATCCCGGTTCCGCAGCCTGTCGGCAATGTAGTGATAGGGGTAATCGACGTTCTCGGTGACGAAGTGCGCGATTGCACTCAGGGACGTCGCCTTGCGATTCGGGTCGAAGAGCTCGCGCCACGGGTTCTGCACGCCCATCACCGCGTCGTGTAGCATCATGCCTGCGAGCGTCCCGAAGGTCAGCCCGTTGCCCGCGTATCCTGTCGCCGCGTATTGATGATTCGCTGTCTGGCCGATGAACGGCAGACGATCGGCTGTCTCGACGACCTGCCCTGACCAGCGTCGCTCGAGCTGTGACGATGGCAACAGCGTTCGCAGCGTCGCCTCGAGACGAGTGAAATGCGATTCGGTGTCCTCTTCATTGCCGGTCTTGTGGTCCTCACCTCCGAAGATCGCATAGCGTGAACCACGCTCCTCGTGAATTCGAAGGTAGTAGTACGGATTGGACGTATCAAAGTATAGTCCGGGAGGTGGTGCATCGTCGCCCACGCGCGCGCCGAGCACGTAGCTGGAGTACGGATAGAGCTTCGTCTGGAGGAGCGTCGCGTCGATGAGGCTCGAGCTTCCCATGATCGGCACATGCGTCGCGATGATGACGTCGTCGCACGCGATGTTCTCGCCGTTCACCGTGACGACGAGTGGATCTTGCAGCACCTCGCCGACCTCCGCCTTGTCGCGAACGAACGAGCCGCCTCCGTCGACGGCCAGTGCGAGACCCGTCACGTAGTCGAGCGGATGGAAGAGCGCCTGGTCGGCGAACGCCACCGCGGGACGTCCCGTCACTGGTCCACGCTCTACGAAGCGCGCCGCGAATCCGAGCTCAGTCGCAAGGTCCGCCTGCTCCTGCAGATCCTTGTGTTGGTCGTCGCCCTCGACGAACGGTGCACACAGGAATCCGGGAACTCGCTGGAAGCCGCACGCGATGCTTCGGTTGCTCGCATTGGTCTCGATGAGATCGATCGCCAACGCACCGCCCTGCCACACGCGTCGAGCAGCGTCACGTCCGAAGTGCGCCACGATCTCGCTGAGCTTCAAGTCAGTGACATAAGTGAGATGCGCGGAGGTGTTCCCGGATTCGCCCGCACCGATGTGCTCGCGCTCGAACACGGCGACCGTCTTACCGGACTGCTTGAGCAGCAGCGCGGCGGTGAGTCCAGTGATGCCTCCTCCGACGATGACGACGTCGAGGCGATTGGGAAGTGCGCCGCCGAAGCGAGGAACGTCATGCGCGCGCCAGAGCGATTGATCGAGCATCGGACCGTCCCCTCACAGGTGAACTGGAGCGGGAAGGTTTGCATGAGGCAGGCCAGTCGCAGTACAGCAATGCTCTGACACGCGAGAACGCGCGTGCGTATCAATTCATTCGAGACGGACAGCTAAGATGCTGCTATGTATGAACTTGTACGCTAGCGTGCAATGGCCTTGGTCTGTAACGCCCGATACCTTGCGAGCGCGCCGGAACCCTCGGTGGCAATCGGCCCGAACCGGGCAAGCGTTCACTCACGTCATATCGGAATCGGTTCTTCGCGATTCCTCATTGTCGTCAGATGGATGACAAACGATGGCAGCAACGTGAACCGCACTGATGGCCAACGACGATCGCCAACCGGAGTCCAACGAGTTCGCGGAACCGACGACAAACCGCCTGCTGCGCACACTCTCGCGAAGCGACTACGAGCTGCTCGTTCCAGACCTGGAGCCCGTCGCGTTGCCGTTACGGAAGGTGCTTTACGAGCCTGGTTCGGAGGTCACGCATGCCTATTTTCCGACGCATGGCATGGCGTCGATGGTAAGCGAGATGAAGGACGGCACCGTTGAAGTTGGAACGGTAGGCAACGAAGGCATGGTCGGTACGCCGATGCTGCTGCATTCCAAGTCGATGACGACGCGAGCGTTCATGCAGCTCGCCGGCGGGGGATATCGCATTGCGGCGGAGCCGCTGCGTCGGATGATCAGGCAGTCACCGGGTGCTGAGCAGCTGTTCTTTCGCTA
>JAQBPV010000133.1 GCA_028287345.1 Gemmatimonadota bacterium | reverse complement strand
GGCAACAGCCCCATGTTCGACATGTTCGCGTCGCAGGGCGCGCCGGAGAGCATGGAGAACTTCACCGAGATGCTGCGCGAGATGATGCCGCAGCGGAAGAAGAAGCGCACGGTGAAGGTGAGCGAGGCGCGCCGCATCCTCCTCGAGCAGGAGTACGACAAGCT
This sequence comes from Gemmatimonadota bacterium, assembly GCA_028287345.1. Taxonomy (GTDB): domain Bacteria; phylum Gemmatimonadota; class Gemmatimonadetes; order Gemmatimonadales; family Gemmatimonadaceae; genus AG11. Next base: position 6,862 of record JAQBPV010000133.1, on the reverse strand, counting down.
CGTGGACATGGAGGACGTCACCGCCGACGCGCTCGAGCGCGTGGAGACGCTCGGCATCGTCTTCCTCGACGAGATCGACAAGATCGCCGGCGAGAAGAGCCAGATGGGCGGCCCGGACGTGTCGCGCGAAGGCGTGCAGCGCGACCTGCTGCCCATCGTGGAAGGCTCCAACGTGCAGACGAAGTACGGCATGGTGAAGACCGACCACATTCTCTTCGTGGCCGCGGGGGCGTTCCACGTCTCCAAGCCGTCGGATCTCATCCCGGAGCTTCAGGGGCGGTTCCCGATTCGCGTCGAGCTCAAGTCGCTCACGGAGGCCGACTTCGTCCGCATCATGACGGAGCCGGAGAATGCGCTCACCAAGCAGTACGCCGCGCTCGTCGCCGCCGACAAGGCGGAGCTCGAGTTCACCGCGGACGGCATCGCCGAGGTGGCGAAGACGGCGGCGACGGTCAACTCGCGGATGGAGAACATCGGCGCGCGCCGGCTGCACACGGTGATGACGACGCTGCTCGAGGACACGCTGTTCGAGCTGCCCGACGGCGGCGAGAAGAAGATCGTCGTCACGGCCGAGGTGGTCCGCGAGAAGCTCAAGGCCATCGTGGAAGACGAAGACCTGCGAAAGTATATTCTCTGAGTCGTCCGACTCCTTTCCCCTCCCCATGTCAGAACGCACACACCGCGACTTCCTCGCGATCCCCGACTTTTCCGCCGCGGAGCTGGTCGCACTCTTCGAGCTCGCCGAGCGGATGCGGAACGGCGCGTACGCCAAGACTCCGCTCGCGGGGAAGACGCTCGCGATGATCTTCATGAAGGCCTCGACGCGAACGCGCGTGTCGTTCGAGGTCGGCACCTACCAGCTCGGCGGGCACGCGCTCTTCCTCTCGCCGCGCGACGTCCAGCTCGGCCGCGGGGAGCCCATCGCGGATACGGCGCGCGTGCTCTCGCGCTACGTGGACGGCATCATGATCCGCACCTTCGCGCACCAGGACGTGGAGGAGCTGGCGAAGTACGCGGACGTCCCCGTGATCAACGGGCTCACGGACCTGCTGCATCCCTGCCAGATCCTCGCCGACCTCCTCACGGTCCGCCAGCACCTGGGCGGCTACGAGGGCAAGAAGGTGGCGTGGATCGGCGACGGCAACAACATGGCGAACTCCTGGATCAACGCGGCGTACCGGCTCGGCTTCGAGCTGGCGATCGCTGCGCCGGAGGGTTACGAGCCCGCCGACCACCTGCTCGAGCGCGCCAAGGGCCACGCGAAGATCACCCTCACGCGCGATCCCAAGGAAGCGATCGAGGGCGCGCACGTGGTCAACACGGACGTCTGGGCGAGCATGGGGCAGGAGGACGAGCAGAAGAAGCGCGAGCGCGACTTCGCGGGCTTTACCGTGAATGCGAAATTGATGAAGCGCGCCGCCGATGACGCAATCTTCCTCCACTGCCTCCCCGCTCATCGCGGCGAGGAGGTCACGGCCGACGTGATCGACGGCCCGCAGAGCCGAGTGTGGGATGAAGCGGAGAATCGCCTCCATATCCAGAAGGCGATCATGGCCGTCCTGATGGGAGGGGAATCGCTCTGATGCCGATACCAGCCGCCGGCGCCATGGCGCCTGACTTCTCCGCCACGCTCGATGACGGAAGCACGTTGCAGCTGTCGTCGCTACGCGGGTCGCCCGTTGTGCTCTTCTTTTATCCGAAAGACGACACTCCCGGCTGCACCGTCGAGGCCTGCGCGTTCCAGGCGGCGCTACCGACCTTCGAAGGTGTGAATGCGAAGGTGATCGGCGTCAGTCCCGATCCGGTGAAGAAGCACGTGAAGTTCAAGGAGAAGTTCGGTCTCGACTATCCCCTCGTCGCGGACACCGAGCACACGGTGAGTGAATCCTACGGCGTGTGGGGCGAGAAGAAGTTCATGGGCCGGACGTACATGGGCGTCGCTCGGACGACGTTCGTCATCGACGCGAAGGGCCGCATCGCGCACGTGTTCGAGGGCGTGAAGCCGGTCGGCCACGCTGACGAGGTGGCAGCCGTAGTTCGCGGATTGAAGTAGACGCGGAGCGCAGAGCTTGAGCCATCAGCGCTGAGCCATCAGCGGGAGCACGAGCGTGAGCGTGAGCTTCCAGCAATGAGCAAGTCAGAGCGTGGGCCAGAGCTCTTGCTCGAGCTGTGAGCTCTGGTCCGCTCAGAGCTGGAGGCTCACGCTCAGGCTCATTGCTCGAGCTCGAAGCTCAAGGCGTTGCCACCGGCTTCTTGTCCCACAGCGTGTTCACGACATACAGCAGCGCCGAGCCGCTGACGACGAACACCGCCAGCAGGACGAGCGCCATCGACGTCCGGCCGTAGAGGAAGTTCCCGATCGCGAACAGCGACGACCAGATCGTCAGGCAGCCCGACACCCAGCCGAGCGTGGCCATCGGCATGTTGTCGCCGGCACGCTCTGCGTCGGCCTCACTGACTCCAGCTTCCAGTCGAATTTTTCGCCACCCTGGACCCACGGGGTGAACCTTCCGATAGAAGTCGATCAACCGCTCGCGGCTCGTCGGTGCGGTGACGAACGCCGCGATCACCCAGCAGATCGTCGTGAATGCCACCGACAGGATCACGGTCTGCGCGAACGGCAGCGGATGCCCGGTCTTCTTCATCGTGAAAAACACGACCGAGACCGAGAAGGAACTGATCATGGCGACGACCTCACACGCGGCATTGATGCGCCACCAATACCAGCGCAGCAAGTACAACAATCCCGTGCCCGCGCCAATGGAGATCAACACCTCGAACGCTTCCTGCGCTGAATCGAGGATGAGGCTGAGCAGCGCGGCCATGATGTAGAGGCCGATTGTGCACACCCGCCCGACGGTCACGTAGTGCTTCTCCGTCGCCGCCGGGTTGACGAAGCGGCGATAGAAGTCGTGCACCAGGTACGACGAGCCCCAGTTCAAATGCGTGAGGATCGTCGACGAGTTGGCTGCGATCAGGCCGCCCACCATCAGTCCCACGAAGCCCACCGGCAAAAACTTGAGCATCGCGGGAAACGCGCTGTCGTGGCCGATGAGTCTGGGGTCAGCGAGCGGGAACGCGGTCTGGATGTCCTTGAGCTCGGGGAAGATGATGATCGAGCACAGCGCCGTGATGATCCACGGCCACGGGCGCAGCACGTAGTGCGCGAGGTTGAAGAAGAGCGTGCCGCCGAGTGCGTCCTTCTCCGACTTCGAGGCGAGCATCCGCTGCGCGATGTAGCTGCCACCGCCCGGCTCGGCGCCAGGATACCAGTTGGCCCACCAGCCGATGGCGATGGGCATGATGAAGATCATCAGCGCGAGCTCGCTCATCGCGAAGTTCGGCAGGATGTCGAGGATGGGCTGCCCTGTTCCGTCGATCGGCGTGAGCACCGGCTGTGAGCCGGCCGCGTACTTCACCTGCTGCGAGCCGAGCGTGCTCACGAGCTTGTGCAGGCCGGCGAGCGCGCCGTCGCCGACGCCAGTGCGCTGTGCCACCGCGACGAGGCTGAAATACGCCGCTGCGATGACCGCTGTCATCTTGATGACGAACTGCACCATATCGATGACGAGCACTCCCCACAGGCCGGAGTGCGCGGCGAACGCGACGTTGAGGATGCCGCAAACGAGAATCGTCTGCCAAGGCGGCATCGCGAAGAGGATGTTGGCGATCTTGCAGGCCGCCAGCGTCACCATCCCCATGATGAAGCAGTTGAAGAACAGGCCGAGATAGACGGCCCGGAATCCGCGCACGATCGAGGCGGCCCTGCCGGAATATCTCAACTCATAGAACTCCAGATCCGTCATCACTCCCGATCTCCGCCACAGTCGGGCGAAGAAGAAGACGGTGGACACTCCGGTGAGCACGAACGCCCACCACTGCCAGTTGCCGGCGACACCATACTGCCGAACCTGTTGCGTGACCCAGTTCGGCGTGTCGCTGCTGAAGGTCGTGGCCACCATCGAGAGTCCGGCAAGCCACCACGGAACCGAGCGGCCCGACGCGAAGAACTCGGAGGTACTCTTTCCCGCGCGCTTGCCGAAGAACAGCGCTGGGACGAAGCAGATCAGCAGCGTGAAGACGACGATGATCCAGTCGAGAGCTTGAAGCTTCATGACGGTGATCGGGTGGCGGCGAGGATCTGTCAGCGAATGCCGGACAATCGCGCTGGGGCAGTGCCCGCGCAAGTCACGGCACGGTAGTCTCGCCGTCTGGCAGTCGACTTCACGGGGCTTACATTTGCCTGCGGCGCTTCGAGTGCGTCGCGCCCCTACTCCACGTCGCAGGTGAATCGGTGTCCGACCAGACCACCAAGGCCGTAATTCTCGCACGGGGACTCGGCACGCGTATGCGCCGGGCCGATGCGGCCGCGGCCCTCGACGATACACAGTCGAGCGCGGCTGACTCGGGACTGAAGGGCATGATTCCCATCGGCCGTCCCTTTCTCGACTACGTCATCAGTGCGCTTGCCGACGCCGCCATCAAGGACGTCTGCCTCGTTATCGGTCCCGAACACGATCGAATGCGCGATTACTACAGTGGTGAAGTGGAGCTGACGCGCGTCCGCGTGCATTTCGCCGTCCAGGAGAAGCCACTCGGCACGGCCGACGCCGTGCTCGCGGCAGCGTCCTTCGCCGACGGCGAGACGGTGCTCGCGCTCAACTCCGACAACTACTATCCGATCCACACGCTGCGTGCGCTGCGGGGACTTGGCTCGTCGGGTGTGGCAGCGTTCGAGCGCGACGCCCTCGTCCGCCTCAGCAACATCGACGCCGAGCGGGTCGCGAAGATGTCGTTGGTCGAGGTGGATGAAGGCGGCCTGTTGAAGCGCATCATCGAGAAGCCCACTGCGGCGCAGATCGAAGCGCATCACGGCGAGTTGCTCGTGGGAATGAACAGCTGGTCGTTCACGCCGGACATCTATGACGCATGTCGGCATATCGCGCCGTCGTCGCGTGGAGAGCTCGAGATTCAGGACGCTGTGCAGTACGCCCGCGACGAGATGGGCGTGCCATTCACCGTGCTCACCTTTCACGACGGAGTGCTCGATCTCTCGAGTCGTGGTGATATCGCAGCGGTGACGGAAGGACTGCGGCACGTCGAGCCGCGGCTGTGATCGATTTCGCAGCGCGCCTGCGCGCGGCAGGCATGTCCGAGCGCGAAGCGCTTGCGAAAGCGCACATGTTCGAGCGGTGCGCGACGGCACTCGCGACACTCGCTCCCGCCCGCGCGAACGAAGACCCATTTGCCTTCTTCGCTCCGGGCCGAATCGAAGTTCTCGGCAAGCACACCGACTATGCCGGCGGACGCAGCTTGCTGTGCGCCATGGAGCGCGGCTTTGTCGTGCTCGCACTGCCGCGAAACGACCAGCACGTGCGCGCCATCGCGGTTTCCACCGGCGACGTCCGCGAAGTCGTGCCCGATGCCAACGAGGAGATCGCGCCGGGCGACTGGTCGAACTACGTACGAACTGTGACGCGGCGCATCATGCGCGACTTCCCAACGGCCACGCGCGGTGTCGACTTCGCGTTCGACAGCGACCTTCCCGCGGCTTCGGGAATGAGCAGCTCCAGTGCGTTGGTCGTTGGACTCTTCCTGGCGCTCGACGCGGCGAATTCGCTCCAGGACGATCCCACGTACAAGCGCGTCATCACTTCGCGCGAAGTTCTCGGCAACTATCTCGGCGCCGTGGAGAACGGGCGAGACTTCGGCGCATTCGTCGGCGGACAGGGTGTAGGAACGCTCGGCGGGAGCCAGGATCAGACGGCCATCCTGTGCTGTCGCGCAGGAATGCTCAGCGCGTACTCGTTCTGCCCAGTGCGCGCCGAGGGAGAGATTCCCTTTCCGGCCGATCGGACGTTCGTCGTCGCCTACAGCGGCGTCGCAGCGGAGAAGACCGCCAACGCGCTGCTCAAGTACAACGAGGCGTCGCTGGCCGTCGTGGAGATTCTGCGTCTCTGGAATGTCACCAGCGCGCGCCGCGACGCGTCGCTTGCCGACGCGGTGGTGAGCGGAACGGCCGCGCCATTCGCCATACGAGACATCCTGCGCAATTCGTCTTCGCCCGACTTCACGCCGCAGCGGCTGCTCGATCGCTTCGAACAGTTCGTCAATGAGTCGTTCGACATCATTCCTCGCACCATCGCCGCGTTCAATCGCGGCGATCTCGCGGCCGTCGGTCGCGCGGTCGATCGGTCGCAACGCGGCGTCGAGACGCTGCTCGGCAACCAGGTGCCGGAGACGATCACGCTCGTCCTTCTCGCTCGCGCGTTCGGCGCCGATGCGTCGTCCGCGTTCGGCGCGGGCTTCGGCGGAAGCGTATGGGCACTGGTCGCCGCCGACGGCGCCGAGAAGTTCGCCGCGCGATGGCGCGATGCGTATTCTCTGGACTTTCCCGATCACGTAAAGCAAGCGCAATTCATCGTCACGCGGCCAGGTCCGGGTGCGACGCGTCTGTAACCACTGGAGTCGATCATGACCGACCACACCACGGACGGCGTTTCGCGCCGCGACCTGATCAAGACGATCGCCGTTGCCGGCGCCGGCATGGGCCTCGCACATCTCGGCCTGCCGGGCGGCGCGGGCGCCGAGCCGGTGCGTCTCGTCCATGAGGAGCCGCGGCCAACTGCCGCGGCCACCATGATGGGCGTCAAGTTCGAGCCGCGCGATATCGTCCGCATCGCGATCGTGGGCACGGGCCTCCGCGGGCGAAGCACGCTCAACGAGTTGCTCGGTGTCGGCAACGTGAAGATCACGGCGTTGTGCGACATCGTGCCGGACAAGGTCGAGAAGGCGAAGGCGGAGATGAAGAAGGCCGGCCACGACTACGAGCCCGCGGTCTACACCGGCGGCGAGCGCGACT
>JAQBPV010000068.1 GCA_028287345.1 Gemmatimonadota bacterium | reverse complement strand
GACGACTTCAACCGCGTGGAGACGAACTACATCAACTCGATGGGTCGCCTGGCCGAGGCGGAGGGCGAGGCGGAGGTCTATCGCGACCTGCGCATGAAGCTGTTCGTCGACCCGGACAGCATGAAGGCGCGATACAGGACGAGTCCGGCGTGGCTGAAATCGCTGATGGACGCGTACGCGGATGGCCTGAACTACTATCTCTACAAGCATCCCGAGGTGAAGCCGCGTCTCATCAAGCGCTTCGAGCCGTGGATGGCGCTGACGTTCAGCGAAGGGAGCATCGGGGGCGACATCGAGAAGGTGAACCTCCGCGACCTCGAGGCGTTCTACGGCAAGCGCGCCATGGCGCCCGCCGTTCCGGAGAAGAGCGCGGTCCCCGCCGAGCCGAGTGGCTCGAACGGCTTCGCGATCGCGCCGCAGAACACGGCGAACCACCACGCGCTGCTGTGGATCAATCCGCACACCTCGTTCTTCTTCCGCGCCGAGGTGCAGATGGTGAGCGAGCAGGGGCTCAACGCCTACGGTGCGGTGACCTGGGGCCAGTTCTTCGTCTATCAGGGGTTCAACGACCACGCCGGGTGGATGCACACGACGAGCAACGCCGACGACCTCGATGAATATCTCGAGACGATCACGAAGAAGGGCGACGGCTACGTGTACAAATATGGGAGCGAAGAGCGTCCACTCGTCGCGTCGAAGATCACGGTGCCGTACACCACGCCGAGCGGGATGGCGAAGAAGGAGTTCACCGTCTACCGCACGCATCATGGTCCGGTGATCAGGGACGCGGGCGGCAAGTGGGTGGCCATCAAGATCATGCAGGAGCCAGTGAAGGCGCTGACGCAGTCGTACACGCGGACGAAGGCGCGGAGCTACAAGGAATTCCGCACGACGATGGACCTGCACACGAACTCCTCGAACAACACGATCTTCGCCGACAAGGACGGCGACATCGCGTACTTCCACGGGAACTTCATCCCCAAGCGCGACCCGCGCTTCGACTGGACGAAGCCGGTGGACGGCAGCGATCCGGCCACCGAGTGGAAGGGTTTGCACACCGTGGAAGAGAGCCCGCACCTGCTCAACCCGGCCAGCGGGTGGCTGTACAACACGAACAACTGGCCCTACTCGGCGTCCGGTCCGAGCAGCCCGAAGAAGGCGGACTATCCGGCGTACATGGAGATGGGCGGCGAGAACCCGCGCGGCATTCACGCGATCCACGTGTTGGGCGGCACGAAGAATTTCACGCCGAACTCGTTGATGGCGGCGGCGTTCGACAGTTGGCTTCCCTCGTTCGACGATCTCATTCCTCCGTTGCTCGCGGCGTACGACCAGACGCCGGCCGCGAGTCCGCTCCGTGCGAAGGTGGCGGATCAGATCGGGTTGCTCCGTACGTGGGACCGGCGGTGGAGCGTGACGTCCGTGCCGACGACGCTCGCGATATTCTGGGGCGACGAGCTCCAGCGGATGGTCGGTCCGGATGCGCGGCGCGCCGGCGTGCCCGTCGACGAGTACATGGCGTCGCGCTCCACGCCCGAGCAGCGGCTCCAGGCTCTCGCGACGGCGTCGGACAAGCTCGCGGCCGACTTCGGGACGTGGAAGACGCCATGGGGCGACATCAACCGCTTCCAGCGCCTGACGGGCGACATCGTGCAGCCGTTCAGCGATGCGGGGCTGAGCATTCCGGTGGGATTCGCCTCGTCGCGGTGGGGATCGCTCGCGTCCTTCGGCGCGCGCGCCTACAAGGGCACGAAGAAGATGTACGGCACGAGCGGCAACAGCTTCCTCGCCGTCGTGGAGTTCGGGGACAGCGTGCGTGCGAAGGCGGTGTCGGCGGGCGGCGAGAGCGGCGACCCCAAGTCGCCTCACTTCACCGATCAGGCGACGCGCTATGCCACGGGCAACCTGCGCGACGTCTACTTCTATCGCTCGCAGCTCAAGGGACACACCGAGCGGACGTATCATCCGGGCGAGTGAACGGGTGCGGCCGAGTCGCGTCGCCCTGCTGGCAGTCGTCGTCGTGTTGCTGGTCGATCTCGCGGCGGCGCTCGCGGCAAGGCGGTGGCAGTTTCCCGAAGCGCGCGCGAGCGTGCTGACCTACTTCGTCTACCTCGCGAGCGGATTCTTCGCCGCGCGGGGATCGGGTGGGGCGGGCGCGCGGCTCGGCGCGATGACCGCGGCGTTGGCGGGTGTGGCGCATGGCACCCTGGGGTGGCTCGTCGCGGGGCACATCGCTCAGGAGCGGACGACGATCACCGGACAATGGCTGCTGATGACCGCGGTCGCTGTGCTCTTCGCCGCCGCGGTGGGCTTCATGGGCGGCGCGATCGGCATGCGGAGCCGTCCGTCGTCTCGCGCGCTCGGCCGATAGTGGGTGGCAAATGAGCTCTCCGGCCGACGGGACGGAAGTATGGATGCGCGGGCCGATCGCCGGCGTGTCCGCGGCGCTACAGCCGGTGGCGCACAGCCTCCTCCAGTCCGTGGAGGAGGTGCGCGCGACGCTCCCGACGCTGACGCTCGAGGAGATCTGGAGCCGGCCGAAGGGGATCGCGTCGGTGGGATATCACGTGCGCCATGCGATGGGGAGCATCGACCGGCTGTTCACCTATGCGCGCGGCGAACAGCTCAGCGACGAGCAGTTCGGGGTGCTCGTCGCGGAAGCGGATCCGACC
>JAQBPV010000064.1 GCA_028287345.1 Gemmatimonadota bacterium | reverse complement strand
AGATGCCCAGTCACATTCGCCAGCGTCTTGAACACATCCGGCAGTAGATCGATCGCGATCAGCACACCGATTGCCTCCGCCGGAATTCCCACACTCGCCAGAAACGGCGCAATCACGAACAGCGACGCACTCGGAATACCCGGCACGCTGAAGCTCATCAACACCGACGTCACGGCGATCGTCGCGATCTGCGCCGCCGCGAGATCGATGCCGTAGAGCTTCGCTGCGAAGAGCGCGACCACCACCCACGTCACCGCCTGATTGAACCGGAACGTCGACGTCGCCAATGGCAGCGCGAAGCTCGTCACCGTGCGTGGAAGGCCGAGTGTCTCTTCAGCTGACGTCAGCATGGCGGGAAGTGCGGCCATCGACGAGCGCGTCGTCATCGCCACGATCTGCGCCGGCAGCGCCGCACGCGCGAACCGCGCGAGTGACACCCGGGAAAACAGCGTCACCGCTACGTAGAGCAGTACTACGCCGGCCAACTGAAGCCCCGAATGCACGATGACGTAAAAGCCCACCGCGCCAACGACGCTGGTGCCCAGCTTCGTCGCAAGCGCGAGCGCGAGTGCGAACACACCCAGTGGCGCGAGGATCAGCACCCACTGCACGAGCAATGTCATCGACTCGGCGACACCACGAAAGAAGGCCACGATCGGCGCGCGGACGTCCTCGGACAGCCGACCGATCGCCAATCCAAAAGCCAGCGTGAATACGACGAGCGGAAGCATCGCGCCGTCTGCCGCTGCCTTGATCGGGTTCGTTGGAACGAGGCTGACCACCCAGCTCGAAAAGCCAGGCATCTCGGGACGCTGCACCGGCGCGACTCCCGCGCGAATAGCCTGCGCTGCCGCCGGGTCGATCGTCAGGCCGGTGAAGATCAAGGGCGCAACGACCGCGGTGATCGCCGCCATCACCGAGAGGAGGATGAAGAAGATGACGAATGCGCGCGTCCCCAGCCGGCCGACCGTACCGGGCGCCGTCGCCGACACAGCAACCAGCAGCGACGACACGATCAGCGGAATCACCGTCATGCGGATTGCATTCACCCACATCGTGCCGAGTGGCTCGATCCATCCGACGACGCGAATCGCGCCCGCCGAACCAGACGCCGAAATCGCGATGCCGATCGCGAGTCCAACTGCGAGCGCAACGAGTGCGTGAAGTGCCGACCCGCCGCGCGCACTTCTCACTTCGTCGCGGAGCCCGCGGGAAGCATCGCCACACCGGTGCGCGGATCATATCGGCTGCCAGCCGGTAGCACGTGCATGATGATGCCGGTGGCGCCGAGTGTCGCGCCGGGCTTCACGATTGAGCTCTTGCGTGCGTCGTAGACGATCGCTGCACTCTGACCGGCAATGCGCCACTTCCCATCCGGCTCGACGATGAGCGCCGTGGACTCGTCGATGCCGACGCCGAGGTGCACGGGTTGCTCGAGGACGAGACTCACGAGGCGGTTACTGCGCTTGCGTCGAATGAAATGCTGGTCGACGATGACGTTGGTGATGAGACCGAACCCCGCATCCGTGACGAGATTGTCGCGCGCGATCGTCATGAACGACTCGGTGCTGTCCTTCACGGGACGAATGCCACCCGGATGCCGTTCGTCGCCGGTAATCATGACTGCCGACATCACCGCCGCGCCCGCCGACGTTCCGCCAATCACCGCGCCACTTGCATAGCGCTGGTGGATCGCCTGTTCGGTCTTCGTGCCCTTGAGCGCCTTGGCGAGCAACACCTGGTCGCCACCACCGAACCACACGCCTGTGGCTCCGTCGAGCAGATGCGCGACCGAGTCCGTGTTGGCCTGCTGGCTGTTGACGAAGACGTTGGTGGCGGTTGCGCCGAGCCTCCGAAGGTCGTCCGCCTTCTCCTCACCGCTCGTGAGACCGCTGGAGCTGGCCATCGCAAAGACGATGATCTTCGCCTTGCCCGATCCACCGGCGAGATCGACGAATTCCTTCACGAGCGCATCGGGTTGCGGTCCTCCGCCAACGATGAAGAGCCGGCCGCGCGAAGCAGGGCCCTGCGCCGCCATCGTCGACGTAGACACCAGCGCGCCAACGCAGAGACATGTGCCGAACAGCAAACGACGCGCATTGATGGCGCGCGAGAAGGCTGACATGTGAAGAAGTGGGAGAGGAGGAAGGCGCTACTTGACCATCTGCGGACTGGCTCTGGCTAATTGCCGCATCATGAAACCGCACTCCACATTGCGCAATGGGTTACCGCGGATGACAACGGATTGGCATGTCGTTAACTCTTCGTGCATGCTCCCTTTCCCGTTACGACGCACATTCCTCGCGCTCGCCTGCATATTGGCGGGCGCCTCCGCATTGGGCGCCCAGGCGCCGCGCACGACATTCGCCAACCCGATCGACATCGACTATCGGTTCATGCCTGCTGGCGTCAGTCGCCGCGAAGCTGCCGATCCCGTCATCGTCCTCCTCGGCGGCGACTACTACCTCTTCGCATCGAAGAGCGGCGGCTACTGGTACTCCCCCGACATGCGCGACTGGAAGCTTGTCGTCCCCGAGGGATATCCGCTCGAGGACTACGCACCAGCCGTTGTCACGATCGGGGGACGCATGTACTACACAGCGCACCGATCGAAAGGGATCTTCACCACCGACGACCCCAAGGCTGGCAAGTGGCGCAAGGTAGCCGATATCGCCGAGTACGGGGATCCTTCGTTCTTCCTCGACGACGATGGGCGTCTCTACCTCTACCATGGCCTCGGACTGAACGGCTCGATCTCGGTCGTCGAGCTCGATCCGCGCAACAACTTCAACGTCGTCACCGGTCCGACGAAGCTCATGACCGCCAACTATCTCGACCATGGTTGGGAACGGTCCGGCGAAGACAACCTGGGCGCGACCATGACGGAAGGCTTCCGCATCGGGCCGTTCGTCGAAGGTTCGTGGATGACGAAGCACAACGGCACCTACTATCTGCAGTACGCGGCGCCGGGCACCGTGTGGAAGTCGTACGCGGACGGTGTGTACACATCGCGCTCGCCAACGAGTGGCTTCACGTATGCGCCGTACAGCCCCTTCTCATATAAGCCAGGCGGATTCGTCGGCAGCGCAGGACACAGCGGCGAGTTTCGTGACAAGCAGGGCAACTACTGGCGCGTCACGACGATGGACATCTCCGTGCTGCAGAAGTTCGAGCGGCGGATCGGCATTTTCCCATCCGGCTTCGACGCTGATGGCGTCATGCGCACCAACACCTACCTCGGCGACTATCCGCAGTTTCTCCCTGGCGTCGCCCGCTCGCCGCTCGACAGCAATCGAACGAGCTGGATGCTGCTCTCCGGTGGAAGGACAGCCACCGCATCGTCGACGGCCGACAAGCACCCGACCGCACATGCATTCGATGAGGACATCCGCACGCAGTGGGGCGCTACCACCGGCAACGCAGGTGAATGGCTCAGCGTCGACCTCGGCGCATCGTCGGAGATTCGCGCGCTTCAGGTGAACTTCGCCGAGCAGGACATGAAGTCGTTCGGGCGCGACACGGATACGCATCAGCAGTATGTCGTCGAAGGCTCGAACGATGGAAAGCGCTGGTCGATGCTCGTCGACCGCAGCCACAGCACACGCGATGCGCCTCACGAGTACATCGAGCTCGCATCGCCGGCAAAAGCGCGCTACGTGCGCATCACGGCGTCGAGCGCCACGCCCGCGGGTGGCAAGTTCGGGATGCGCGACCTGCGCGTGTTCGGTCGCTCGCCAGAAGCGGCGCCGCCTGAAGTGAAGGAGTTCAGTGTCAATCGCAATGCCGCCGACGAACGCACCGTCACACTGAACTGGTCGCGCGTTCCGCGAGCCCAGGGCTACGTCGTTCGATTCGGAATCGCCCGGGACAAGCTGTACGGCAACTATCAGGTCGGCGACGTCACGACGCTGACGATGAACAGCATGAACAAGGGCGTAGGCTACTACTTCACGATCGATGCGATCGGCGCGGGCGGCGTCACCAAGGGAACCATTGTGAAGCCGGGTACGTAGGAGGGGACGGTAGTTCACCCACCTTGCCCCGTTCGCCGCCATGCTGCTCGCACTGTTTGCCCTTCATCTCGCCACCCAGAGCGGAGCACCTCCGCAGCGCACCCGGCAGACAGTCGTCCGCGACAGCACACCGGCCGACTCTATCACGAGACGGACGCCCCGAAGGTTGCCGGTGACTGCAGACCTGCTGGCGTCCGCGTTTCACGATGCGGCGACGAGGAATCTGTTCGAGCGCGCGCGACATGCTCGCGTCGCCCAGGACTCGTCACTCAAGAGCTACGACGCCAAGGTGCAGCAGCGCATGTCGGTGATGCTCAGCATTGGCGGGTTCGGACGCGAGCGGCTCCTGTACCGGCAGGAGAGTGCGTCGCGCGTGCAATGGCAGCGCGGCACGGGCGTCCGCATCGACGTCACCGGTGCTCGAGTCGCCATCCCGTCAATTCACTCGACGAAGGAGGAGCGCAACGCGATCCAGAGCAACGTCGCCGACATGGAGATGTCGCCCATCCCATATTTTCCCGGCTCCGAATCGCTGTGGATCGGTGGAGGCGTGGCGAGGACGGAAGTGGACGAGCGAAACATGGTGAACCCGCTCGCCGTGGGCGCAGAGGCATACTACACCTATTCGACTGGCGATTCCGTCAGCTTCAAGATGCCCGGCGGACGCGTGATCCAACTGCGCGAGCTCAAGGTCAGGCCGCGCGCACCCAAGTTCAATCTCGCCATCGGCTCCCTCTGGTTCGACACCGAGTCGGGCCAGCTCGTCCGCGCGGCATATCGGCTCGCTGCTCCTGCGCATACCGCCATTGGCGTCAGCAATGGTGACTCGACGACGAAGTCGTCGAAGATCGCCAACGTCATGCTCAACGCACTCCTCTCGCCGAACAAGGCGGAAGTCTCGGCCATCGTCGTCGAATACGGGCTCTACGAAGGGCGATTCTGGCTTCCGCGCATCCAGTCGGCAGAGGCATCGCTGCAAGCCATGTTCGCGCGTGTGCCAGTGAAGTACGAGAACGCCATCTCGTATGCCAGCGTCAACGGAACGCTCGACCTGCCTCCGATCCACGCCGACAGCATGGTGTCAGTCGAAGGACCGCGGTTACAGCCACCACCAGAACTGAGCGTCGCAGAACGACTGAAATGGCGCGACTCGACGCGCGCCTTGTACACCGCAGCGCGTAAGGCACGCACCGATTCCCTGAACGCTGGCCTCAAGGTGGGGTCGCTGCGTCAGTGCGACACGTCGGGAACCCGCGTGATCACGCGCTTTCGCTTCGACATCCGGCTACCCGTCGAGCTGCGCATCCCGTGCGACATCGACCAGCTCACCAACTCTGCCGATCTTCCTGCCTCTATCTACGATGCGAACGAAGAAGTGTTCGGCGTCGACGATCGCAATCGCCTGATCGCCGACGCGCTGTCCATGGGTGCGCAGGCACCGATTGGTTTCGGACTGCTACCGCCGCCAAGCCTTCAGTTCGGCCTCTCGATGACGCGGTACAATCGCGTCGAAGGATTCTCGACTGGTATCGGCGTCGAGCAACAGCTCGGCGGCGGTTACGTGGCCGCGGCACTCGCGCGTCTCGGCACCGCCGATCGCGAGCCCAATGCGGAACTGTCCGTCGCGCGCACGAATCTCACCACGACTGTCCGCCTCAACGGCTACAACCGACTCGTCTCCGCGAACGATTGGGGGAATCCGCTGAGCTTCGGCAGCTCGGTGTCCGCGTTTCTCTTCGGTCGCGACGAGGGCTTCTACTATCGGGCGAGCGGCGCCGAGCTGCAGTGGACGAGCGAGCGTGGAGCCCGGCTCGATTGGCGAGCCTTTGCCGAGCGGCAACGTCCGGCGAAGCAGGAAACGTCGTTCTCGCTGGGCGCCGACTTCCTGCCGAACGTCGACGCCACGCGAGGAACGTCTGCAGGCGTGGCAGTGCGGTTCGTTCATACGCTCGGGCTCGATCCGCGCGGACTCCGCATGTTCACGGATATGAGGCTCGAAGCCGCGGGCGGCGATTCCACTTACGGTAGAGGGGCGCTGGACGTCACTGTCTCGCGGGACCTGGGAAGTCTGTACGCAGTTGCGCTGACGGCGGCAGGCGGCTCTTCCCTCGGTGGCGTTCCACCACAGCGTCGCTGGTTCCTCGGCAGCACGGAGACGATTCGCGGTCAGCGTGCCGACACGGCGCAGAGTGGCAATGCATTCTGGTTGAGCCGTCTCGAGCTGGCCCGGAACGACGTCGGCGTCCGGACGTCGCTCTTCGGTGATATCGGCTGGGTGGGCGACCGCACGAAGGTGAGCGAAGTCGGCCGCCCGATGAGTGGGGTGGGGGTCGGTTTCTCAGGGCTGGATGGCCTCGTTCGCCTGGACGTCGCCCGGGGGATCTATCCACGCAAACAGACGCGCGTGAACCTGTATCTCGACGCGAGGTTCTGAGGCACCGTGGCTGGCGAGAAAACAGCAACTGACCGACTTGAATCATGCGAATTTTTTGAATTTGCTCCGCATACGCGAGAGAGTGGCGCATCGCCAGCCAGCCACCGCGACGAGAAAAACTCCTCGTCCTGAAGCGTGGACCTCTGTCGGCGCAGAGATGCGATTCCAATAAATTCACATGATTCAAGTCAGGTAGTTGCTATTTTTTGTCGTAGCCGCCGACTACTAAGTAGATAGTTGACAACACGCCGGAGCGTTCCTAGTGTACTAGGCACCTAGTAGACAGGAGGCGCACATGGCGGATGCCGCATCGCTCGGCGATCGAGAGCTCGACGTGATGACCGTGCTGTGGCAGAGCGGGTCGGGCACGGTCACCGAGGTCCAGGAGGCGCTGGGCGTGCCCCTGGCCTACACCACGGTTCTGACGATTCTCCGAAACCTCGAGGCCAAGGGGTTTCTTCGTCGAGCGGAAGAGGGACGCGCCCACAGGTACTTCCCGAAGGTGAAGCGCCGGGCCGAACAGCGCCGCGCGCTGACTCAGCTGCTCGACACGCTGTTTGGCGGGTCGCCGGAGGCGTTGATCGCTCAACTGGTCGACGACCACGATCTCAGCCCCAAGCAGCTCAAGCGCATGGCGAAACGACTGGCCAATCCCTCCGGCGACGAAGGAGGCTAATCGTGATCATCACCTGGATGCTCTCGGCGCTGCTCTTCACGGGCCTGCTGGCAGCGGCTGCGTGGTGTGCGGAGGTCGCGCTCCGGTCGTCGGGACGCCAGACCAGGCGTGCCTGGTTGGCTGCACTTTCCGCCGCGGTCACGTGGCCGATACTCGCGCTTCGAGCCCGCGGAAATCGGCGGAAAGAAAGTGAGACAGGTCGTTCAGATGCCCTTTACATTTGCACTCTCGCGCTAGGGCGTGAACAGAAAAGAGGCCGACGAAAATTCCCGTCGACCTCTTCTCGTTCAACCTCGCGAGCGACTATCGGAATGCAGGTAGGCAGGCGCCCGCACCACCGTCGTAGCCAGCCCTGAAGTTCGAGAGCCGCTGTTCGCGCGTGCCATGTCCGAGCACTGCCGCGCGCATGGAGATCTGACGATCGATGCGGCGATTCCCCGTGTATTCCGGCGTCGGATCGCCAGCCGCGGCGAGCCCGAAGAACGCCTCCTCGAGGTCGCCCTTCTCGAGCGACCCATCCTTCGACGCATGCTGCGTGAATGCGCCGGCAAGACAGTCAGCGGCGGCTTCGTTCTGATACGGGATTTGCGAGTCTTGCCCGAGCTGAATGGCGACGGCATGACCCATCTCATGCGCAATGATACCGATGCCAGCCATGTCGCCATCGCTGCCGAGCGACTGCGCGGCGGCCTTGGCCTGTCGGGCGACGAACACTTCGTCGAAGAAGATCGTATTGCGCTGCGGGCAATACGCGGCGTTGTTGGCGCTCATGATGCCGCACGACGTACGCACGTTCCCGCGATAGCGCGCGACCGCCGGCGGCGTGAACGCTGCGCCGAGCTGCTTGAAGTCGGCTGCCCACATCGTGACGAGCGCGTTATAGGCGTCGCCGAGCTTCTTGTTCGATGCTGCTATGTCTTCAGCGGTGACGTCTGCGTACGGCGGCACCGGCGTAAGTGGCTTTGCGGCCGCCAGGAAACCAACCGAGGCGGAGAGGACGACTGCGAGCCCGCCCTGGCGGGCCCATCGTACGATGCTTGGACGCATGTGGTACCTCCTGGATGAGGTAGTACCCTGCGACGTGCGTCGTGTTCAACTAGTCGGCGTTCGCGCCACTCTTCTCGATCTCACTGCCGACGCGCGCCGATGCGATGAGCTTCGGCACATAGTCCTGCGTCTCGCGTGGCAGCGACGAGAGGATGCGGAAGAAATCCTCGTCGGTACCCTGCGTCTTTCCCGTGACTTTCCTGAGCGCCTTGGACACGGTGCCAGCGCCGGAGTTATAGGCCGCAGCGGCGAGGTACCATGAGCCGAAGCGGGCGTGCAATTCACTGAGGTAGGTCAATGCTGCGTCGGTGGCGTCGGCCGGATTCTTTCGCTCATCAGTGCGGCCCTTCACCGTCAGTCCAAGCTGCCGAGCCGTTGCACTCATGAACTGCCACATGCCTACCGCGCCGACCTTCGAGCGTGCCGTGGGATTGAAGTTGGATTCGATCATCGCGAGGTAGATGAGCTCGCGCGGCATCTGCTTGGCGTCGAGCTTGGCGGTGATCATGGCGGAGTATTTGTCCATTCGCGTCATGGAAGTCGCGAAGTCTTGCTTCAACGTGGTGGTCAACCGCTCGACCCACTTGTCGATTCGCGGATGCTGATAGCCCGAATCCAGGGAGACTGGTTTGGCGACAGACTCTATGGTAGAGCTCGCCATTGAGGTGACGCTGTTCGCCCCTGCTGATACCGCTGCCACGACCGACTCCGAGTGCGTGGCTTGGACCAAAAACGAGCTATGCTCGAGGCCGGCAACAAGCGTAGAAATGCCCATCGCGACGGCCAAAGCAGCAGAAAGAACGCGTATGAGGACCTTGCGAGTAGGCATCGTTCTATCTCCCATCTTATTGGTATTCCTGAACTTAGCCACTATTTCGACACATTGTACTCTTGATTTCTACACCAGAGACTCCCCGAGTTCGCTTCAAATGTTTGGCGAGTTAGGCGGACATTCAGGCTGGCAACAGGATCTGAATCGTGCGCCGGAACTTTGTGAACCGAAGGGAGCGGATTGGACGGATTTGACGGACAAAGGCCGGATTCTCTCCGTGTGAGTTCAGTCTCCGCGCACAGAGTCCGGCTCCCACAACAAGAAAATCCCTCTTTTTTGCTGGAGGTCTGATTCAAGGCGCGTGAAAACTGCCCGAGGTCTGATCCGGCAGTTATCCGAAAGATCCGGGAAATCCGCTCCCTTCGGTTTCCTGCTGTCGTCGTCCCTTCGGTTTCCCGGTCTCTGGTTTTCATCGGAAAAGCAACGTGCAAGACTACGATGATGGCCGCCGAAATACGGTGACGCTCCCCGGGATCGAGTGTGCGAGAATGTCGGCGTCAGGTCAGACGACACACGCACTTCACACGAGGG
>JAQBPV010000030.1 GCA_028287345.1 Gemmatimonadota bacterium | reverse complement strand
TAGGCGGTGAGATGATCGCCGGCGTGAGGCGCCGATCCGTCGAGGTCGAGTGGCCGGCCGCGCCTTCGGCGATTCGACTCCTGCGGCACGATCCGGCGAGTCCGTGGCTGCTGTTGCCTCCGGATGTACGGGCTGCGTTCGATCGCATCGTTGCGCGGGGAGCGGCGCTGAGCGAAAGCCCGATGGGTCGCGCGACGCTCGGCGTGAAGTGCGGGTGCAACGATGCGTTCATGGTGGATGCGATGGACGAAGTGGGCGACGTGATGAGCGTCGAGCACCGCGGCAGAAGCGGGACGATCGAGCGGAGTCTGCTGCGGCCCCTGCTTCGCGGCGACGCGGTTGCCGCGTGGTCGATTCCGCGCTCGCGGAGTGCGATCGTGTGGACGCATGGAGCGCCAGGAGTGCCGCTGCCCGTGTTGCCGTCAGGTGCGGCGAAGTGGTTGGCTCCGTGGCGGCGCCAACTCCTCGGGCGCTCTGATCTGCACGGCAGCACTCGATGGTGGACGCTCTTTCGAACTGAAGGCGCGGATCATACGCGGACCCGTGT
Source organism: Gemmatimonadota bacterium (assembly GCA_028287345.1). Classification (GTDB taxonomy): domain Bacteria; phylum Gemmatimonadota; class Gemmatimonadetes; order Gemmatimonadales; family Gemmatimonadaceae; genus AG11. The sequence goes on along the minus strand of JAQBPV010000030.1, from coordinate 3,605 downwards.
CGTCTGGAGCGACTTCGGACGCGTCCCACGCGCGGCCATCCTGCCGGTAGGCGATCAAACAGTTCCGCTCAACAGCTGCTACGTCGTCAGCTGCGACGATGTGCGAGATGCGTTCACGCTGACCGCCCTCCTCAACGGGCCACTCGCGGCAGCCTGGTTGAATGCCATCGCTGAGCCGGCGCGTGGTGGCTGGCATCGGTATCTCGCGTGGACTGTCTCGCTGCTGCCGCTGCCGCGCGACTGGGAGCGAGCGCGAGAGATCCTCGCGCCGCTGACGGAGCGTGCGCTGCTCGGCAAACCGCCGTCGACTGCGGAGCTACTCACGGCGGCGTGCAGAGCGTACCGCGTGCGCGAGTCCGACGTGGCACCGCTGATCGCCTGGTGTCATACGCCGACGACAGACTGAAGGCGGCGCTCGCCGCCATTGCGAACGCCGGGCTCGACGCGCTACCTCCGGCGCAGCTCGGCGAAGTGGAGCTGCGGGATGATCAACGGCGCATCGTTGCGCGCGCACGGCGTGCGCTGGATAGAGATGGTGGCTGCCTGATTGCGGAGGCTGTCGGTCGTGGGAAGACGTACGTCGCACTCGCGTTAGCTCGACGGTGGCAGCATCCACTCGCTGTCGTACCGGCCTCTCTGCGCAGCACGTGGCTCTCGGCGTGTACGCGCGCCGGTGTGATCTGCGCGATCATCTCGCACGAGTCGTTGAGCCGAGGTTCGCTGCCGTCGACGGTGTTCGATGGGATAATCGTCGACGAGTCGCACCACTTTCGGACGCCGACGACTCGCCGTTACGACGCGTTGACGAATCTCGCCGCCCGTGCGCCGCTCGTACTCCTCTCGGCGACTCCGCTTCAGAACAGGACGCGCGACCTCGCGGCGCAGCTTGCGCTCTATCTCGGCGAGATGGCGTTCGCCATCGACCCAGCAGCTCTGTCGCGCTTCGTCATTCGCGGCGACGACTCGGATGCTGTCGAGGGCATGCCGATCGTCTCCGCACCAGAGTGGGTGAAGCTGGATGCCGACGACGGAGAGGTCCTGCGCGCTATCCTCGCGCTCGCGGCGCCGGCCAAGCCGCTTGACGGCGGCGACGCAGGCGCACTGCGCACGATCAGCCTGGTGCGCGCATGGGCGTCGAGTCGAGCCGCGCTCGAGGCGACGCTGCGGACGCGAAGGCGATTGGCAGCGGCGGTCGAGCAAGGGGTGGAGGCAGGCCGCGCACCGACGCGACGTGAAATTCGCGCGTGGCACGCCGCGGAAGGCGTTGTGCAGCTCGGCTTTGCGTCGCTATTGATGGACGGCACTCCGTCGGCCGCTGCGCTCACCGACCTACGGTTGGCAATCGAACGCGAACGCGACACACTGGGCGACCTCGCGCGTGTGCTGCGCGAGACGGCGGATCCTGATGTGGCGCGAGTGGACGCCCTTCGCAGTATCCGCGCGAAACACGCCGGAGCGCGCATCATCGCCTTCAGTGAATTCGCCAGCACGGTCACTTCGTTCTACTCTGCCATGCGCGCTGACGCGGGCGTCGGCATGCTGACGGCGCGCGAGGCGCGCATCGCGACTGGGCGCATTGCGCGTGACGAACTGCTCACGCGATTTGCGCCGGTCGCGCAATTCAGTCGTCCGCGCGCAGCACATGAGTCGGTGACACTACTGCTCGCGACCGATCTCCTGTCCGAGGGTGTGAACCTGCAGGACGCGAGCGTCGTCGTGCATCTCGACCTGCCGTGGAATCCCGCGCGACTGGCGCAACGTGTGGGGCGACTTCGCCGGCCCGGCGGGGCACGCGAGGTGCGCGCGTATCTGCTCGCGTCGCCGGCGCGCGCAGCTATGCTTCTGGACGCCGACGCGCGATTGCGGCGCAAACTCGCGACGGCAGAGCGTGTCATCGGTCGTGGGATCGGTGTTCTTCCCGCGCTGACTAGGGACTCGGCTTCGTTGTTCGTGTCGACGCGGCCAGATCACACGAGTGCGACGGACGAAGGCACACTCATCGCGCTCCTCGAGCGTTGGCGTTCCGACTCGCCACTTCATATCGACGAGACAACGTGCATCGTCGCCGGAGTCGCATCTCACGCGAACGCCTGGCTCGTCGCACTAGAGGACGGCCGGATCATCTCGTCGGTCGAAGGCTGTGTCAGCGATTCGAGTTCATCTGCACTTCGTGTGGCTCTTCAGCTGGAAGGCCAGCCTCGCATCGCGGACGAGGAAGAAACTCGGGGACTACTTGCCCAGTTGGAGCGATGGCTCGCTGCAGAAGAGCTGGCGACGACCTGTGGGCTCGACCTGTCCACTGGACCGTATCGACGCACGGTTCTGCACTGGCTCGAGACACTGACTCGCAATCTGCCTCGACATGAGCGAGCGACTGCGCTACCCCTCATCGGCCGGCTCCATTCCGTGCTGCAGACATCTTTCCAACTCGGCACCGAGCGTCAACTCGCAGCGATTGCCGCGAGGCGAAGAGACAGCGCTGCAGAGTCGCTGCAGGAGGCGCTTGAAGTCGTGGAGCATTCGACGCGTGAGCGACGTGCGATCACCCAAGTGGGCGCGAGAGTGGTGGCGATCGTCATTGCCGGCTCACGGTAAAACAGTAGGGAGCGCTCCATACTTGACGATCAAGTACGAAGCGCTCCCTCAGACTGCGAAAAGCAGGTCCCTCGACTAAGCGCGGGACGACAAGCTGTTAGTGCTTGATCGAGTAGCTCCCGTTGCGGACGATCGTCGTGGGCGCGGCGAGATCAGCCTGACCGGGCTGCGTATCGTACAGCACCGCATTCGTCGACGAATTCCACACCTTGATACGAATCTTGTCCGGATTCGCACTGCTGCTGTGGAAGTCCACGCCACTGACGAGGAACTTCACCGGCGTCCCATCGCTTAGCGTGCCCGTGCCCTTGAAGATGCCCGACGTACCATTGACGACGAGATAGTCGAAGCCGCTCGACGTCAGGTCCTTGATCAGCGGCGACGCCGTAATCTTGAACAAACCGGTCGGCACCGTCGCGCTGCCGATGTACCGGACATCTGCAGAGAACGTGGCGCGCGCCGTCAGCGCAGTGCCAGGTCCGAGCACGAGGCCCGATCCCAACACGTAGCCAGCCGCCGCATCGTACCCGACGATCTGCTGCGCAGTTGCCGTCGCCGACGCGCCGTCGTCATCCGTCACCGTGACGCCGACCGAGTAGAAGCCGGCGCTCGCATACGTGTGTGTCGCACTCGCTGATGACGCCAGGCCTGCATTCACCGTCGAGCTGCTGCCGTCGCCCCACGTGATCAACGCGGTATGCGTGTCCGCCGAACCATCATCGGTGAACGTCACTGTCGCCGACGCAGACCCTGTGGCGGTCGGAGAAGACGCGGAGAAGTTCGTGATGACCGGTGCGACGTTCGCGATGAGCACGTTGAGCGTCGCCGTATCGTAGACGCCGTGTGAATCCGTCACCGTGACGGTCACCGTGTAGTTGCCGTTGTCGGCGTAGACGTGCGTCGGCGTCGCACCCGTGCCCGCGGCGCCGTCGCCGAAGGTCCAGCTGTAGGTCAGTGCATCGCCGGCATCAGGATCGGTCGACGTGCTCGCGTCGAAACTCAAAGTCGTG
>JAQBPV010000026.1 GCA_028287345.1 Gemmatimonadota bacterium | reverse complement strand
GTTCCCATGTGGGCGACGCTCAACGAGCCGTGGGTCGTCACCGACGGTGGATATCTTCACGGTGCGCTCGCCCCAGGCCATCGGAATCTTTTCGAAGCACCGATTGCCAGCCACAACCTGCTGCGTGCGCACGGTCGTGGCGTGCAGGCCTTTCGCGCCGAAGCGCGAATCGGGCAGATCGGACTCGTCGTGAACCTCGAGCCGAAGGATCCAGCGACGGACAGCGCCGCCGACATTGACGCCGCGCAGCGCGGCGATGCCTACATGAACCGGCAGTATCTCGACCCGGTGTTCTTCGGCACGTATCCCGACGAGATGAAGGACATCTTCGGCGTCGCGTGGCCCGACTTTCCCGCCGACGACTTTGCACTGATTGGCCAGAAGATCGACTTCCTCGGCATCAACTACTACACGCGCGGCGTCGTTCGCGACGATCCACTCGCTCTTCCCGTGCGCATCGCGTACGTGCGCCAGCCGGAGCATGCGTACACGGAGACCGGCTGGGAGGTGCATCCGCCCTCGCTCACGCGCACGCTCACGTGGGTGACGGAACGCTATGGCCGAATGCCGCTCTACATCACCGAGAACGGCGCTGCGATCTATGATGCCCCGCACACCATCGAGGGGTCTGTCAACGATCCGCTCCGCGTGTGGTACTTCCGCGAGCACATCAAGGCGGTGCACGACGCCATCGCACAGGGTGCTGACGTTCGCGGCTACTTCGCCTGGAGCCTCCTCGACAACTACGAATGGAGCCTCGGGTACTCGAAGCGGTTCGGCATCGTGCACGTCAACTACGAGACGCAGGAGCGGACACCAAAGGCGAGCGCGCTCTACTATCGCGAGGTCATTCGCTCGAATGGTGCGTCGCTGGACGGGTGAGCTCTTCATTTCACGCTGCCTTCCGTCACTCCTTCCACGTAGTACCGCTGAAGGAAGAGAAACAGCGTGAGCACGGGCAGCACTGTCACCACCGCGCCCGCCATCATCAGCTCGACGTCTTGTGCATGTTCACCGACGAGTCCTGCCAAGGCAACAGGAAGCGTGTACTTGTAGTCGTCGCTCAACACGATGAGTGGCCACATGAAATCATTCCATGTGGCGAGGAACGTCCACAGCGCGAGCGTCGCCAGCACTGGCTTGATCGTCGGCAATACGATCGACCGGAAGACGCGAAATTCACTCGCCCCATCGATGCGCGCCGCGTCGAGCAAGTCGTCAGGGATTGCGAGCGCATACTGCCGCACGAGAAATATCCCGAAGATGCTCGCGAGCCCCGGTACGATCACGCCCCCGTAGTTGTTCACGAGGCCGAGTGACTTCACGAGCAGGAACAGCGGTAGCATCGCGACCTGCACCGGTATCGCTAACCCGGCAGCGAGCACGCGGAACGTCTGATCGCGCCCACGAAAGCGCAGCTTCGCGAACGCATATCCCGCCGACGAATTGATCGCCAGCGCGAGCGTCGTCGTGACGACAGCCACCAGCGCGCTGTTGAACGCATATCGTCCCAGCGCGAGCCGGCCGAAGAGGTCACGATAGTGCTCGAGCGTCGGATGATGCGGAATGATCGCCGGCGGGAAGCTCGACGCCTCGCCATTCGCCATGAAGCTCGCGCTCACCATCCACAGCAGCGGCAGCAGCGAGAGCGCGCCGAACACCACCAGCGCCGCATGCAGTGCAATCGACGACATCCGATCCCGCTGCGCCTGCGACGCGTTCATACCGCCGACCTCGGCGAAATCCGCCGCTGCACGATCGTGAAGATCACGATGAGGATGAACAACAGGAACGCGATCGCTGCCGCGACACCGAGCCGCCACCAGCGGAATCCTTCTTCGTACATGTAGAGCACGAGGCTCGTCGTCGCTCGCAGCGGACCACCGCCCGTCATGATGTACGGCTCCGTGAACAGCTGCAGGTAGCCGATCATCGTCACCACGACGACGAAGAACAGTGTCGGCGCGAGCATCGGGATCGTGATGTGCCGAAAGCGCTGAAACGGCGACGCACCGTCCAGCGCTGCGGCTTCGTGCAACTCGCGCGGAATGTTCTGCAGCCCCGCAATGCAGATCAGCATGTTGTAGCCGAAGTTCTTCCACGTCGCCATCAGGATGATCGCCGGCATCGCCCAGCGCGGATCTCCCAGCCAGTCGATCTGATGGACGCCCACGTGCCCGAGCAACCAGTTCAGCAGCCCGTACTTCGGGTGGTAGAGGTAGCGCCACACGATCGCCACGGCGACGAGCGTCGTCACGAACGGTGCGAAGAACACCGCACGCGCGATCGACTTCGATCGCAGCGCACGCGCATTCACCAGCAGAGCAGCACCGAGCGACGCGGCAACGGTCAGCGGTCCGCCGACGAGCGCGAAGTAGAGCGTGTTCTTGAGCGCCTGCCAGAACAACGGCTCGTGCAGCACTCGTGTGTAGTTGCGAAACCCCACCCATCGCGCGGCATTTGGATCCGCCAGCGCATAGAGATCGAAGTCGGTGAAGCTGAGCCCCACCGCGGCGATCACCGGCCCGAGGAAGAAGATGGTGATGAGCGTCAGCGCTGGCGCGACGAACCACCACCCCGGAGCGATGCGTCTGATCACTTTGTTGTCCTGAGCGCCGTTCTCGACAGCATCCATCGCCGCTTCTCGAGCACTGCATCTACCTCGGCATCGAGCGACTTGAGCGCCTCATCAATCGTCTGCCGCCCACGCACCGCTCGTTCCGCCGCCTGCGCCACCAGCTGCACGATCAACTCGATCTCCGGCACGGCCGGTGTGGGCGCCGTGCGTCCGAGCTGAGTACGAAACGCCGCGAGATATGGATCGTTCGCGAGCTTGGGCGTCGCCCACGCCGAGCGGCGTGCAGGTAAATCGCCGGTAGTTTCGTAGAATTTGGCCTGCCGCGCCGGATCGCTCATGAACGTCACGAACTTCCAGGCCGCCGACTTCTTCGCCGAACCGCGCATCACCACGATGCTCGATCCGCCCGCCGTCGAGATCCCCACGCTGTCCGGACCAGGCAGCGGCGCCGTCATCCATGCATTTCGCAGATTCGGCGGCAACCGCTTCTTGAACTCGCCCACGTTCCACGGACCCGTGATGTACATCGCCGTCCGGCCGGCGGCGAACTCCTGGAACACGTTGCTGATCTGTGTGTTCGCCAATGCGGGTGCGAGGCTGTCGCGAAAAAGATCGACGTAGAACTCGAACCCACGACGAAACCTTGCATCGCTGAACGCGCCCCGCGTCCCATGCTCGGCGAGCAGCAGCCCGCCCGCCTGCATGCCGAAGATCACCGGCTGCGCCCATTCGTTCACCGGCAGCAGCGCCGGATACGAGCCCGCCGGCTGCACCTTCTTCACCTTCGTCATCGCGTCGCGCCACGCGGCCCACGTCGTCGGTGGCGACGCAATTCCCGCAGCGCGCAGAAGGTCCGTTCGATAGAACATCACACGCGTGTCGACATACCACGGCACACCGTACAACACGCTGTCCACGACATTCGTCGCGAGAACGCCCGGAAAGTAGTCGCTGCGTGGAACGAGCGCAGTATCTCGCGCGACGTATGCATCCAGTGGCTCGAGCGCGTTCAGCGCAGCGAATTCCGGAATCCATGTGTTGCCCAGTTGCGCAACATCGGGCAACGCGCCGCCGACATACGCGGTGAGCAGCTTCTCGTGCGCGGCCGTCCACGGAATCGCCTGCACGCGGACGTGCACACCTGGATTCGCTCGCTCGAACTCACGCGCGATCGGACCGAGCGCCTCCCCTTCCGATCCGAACGCCCACACACGCAGCTCAGTATTATCGCCGCTCGCATTCGTGCAGTTGCCGCAAACGACGACCAGCGCCGCCGACACGGCGGCGCGCACGCCGTGCCCAACACAACGGATGATGGACCGAATCAGCAGCGTCCCGCCAGCCATCCGCCCGTGAACCCCGCTCGGCACAGTCCACGCGTGACGTCG
>JAQBPV010000085.1 GCA_028287345.1 Gemmatimonadota bacterium | reverse complement strand
GTGCCCGAAGCCGCGCTCGAGCGGCTGCAGGCGGAACTCGGCGACATTGGGATTGTCCTCGCGCTTGGTCGCTTCGACCAGCTGCGGACGGACAAGACCACGAAGATCGATCGTAGAAGCCATGATTGAGTCAGTGTGTTCGGGTCATTCCAGCCAACGAATTCGGCCGGAAACGCTCTGCCTCGCCCCAAACGCGTGGCAGACTCGTAGAGGGGTTTGGGCCCCGACCGGACACGATCCGCCACGGGGCGGATCGTATCCTGTTGTCCTGCACTACTTCGAGTAGAGCTCGACGACCAGCTGTTCCTGCGCCGCGATGGGGATGCTCGTGCGGGCGGGCTTCTCGAGCACGCGACCGCTGAACGTCTCCTTGTCGACCGCGATCCACGAGAGCGGCGCGCCACGCGACGACTGATCCATCGCCGTGATGACCGACACCTGCTCGCGCGACTTCACACGCATGCGGACTTCCTGGCCCGGCTGCACATGGAAGCTCGGGATGTCGACGCCCTTCTGGTTCACTTCCACGTGGCGGTGGCGAATGAGCTGGCGCGCTGCCTTGCGGCTGGACGCGAAGCCCATGCGGTACACCACGTTGTCGAGACGCGTCTCGAGCGCTGCCAGCAGGTTGTGACCCGTGATGCCCGGCTGCGACGACACCTTCTCGAACGTGTTGCGGAACTGCTTCTCGCTCACGCCGTAGATGCGCTTGATCTTCTGCTTCTCGCGGAGCTGCTTGGAGAACTCGCTCGCCTTGCGACGACGTGCCGTCGCCTGGCCATGCTGGCCTGGCGCGTACGGACGACGCTCGACCGGACACTTCTCGGTGAAGCACTTGGTGCCCTTGAGGAACAGCTTGGTTCCCTCACGACGGCACTGACGGCAGCTCGGACCTGTATAGCGACCCATGACTTAAACTCTCCGACGCTTCGGGGGACGGCAGCCGTTGTGCGGGATCGGCGTCACGTCCTTGATCGACTTCACCTGGAGCCCCGCCGCGGCGAGCGCCTGAATGGCCGACTCGCGGCCGCTTCCGGGGCCCTGCACGCGCACGTGAACCCGCTTCACACCAGCCGTCAGCGCCTCGCGCGCGCACTGCTCGGCCGCGACAGTCGCGGCGAACGGCGTGCTCTTCTTGGAGCCCTTGAAGCCGGCTTTCCCACTCGAGCCCCACGCGATCGCATTGCCGCGCGGGTCCGTGATGGTGATCGTCGTGTTGTTGAAGGTCGCATTGACGTGGGCGACGCCCTCCGCCTCGACAACCTTCTTGGTCTTCTTTCCAGTCGCCATGGGTTTACTTGGTTACCTTCTTCTTTCCGGCGATCGCACGGCGCGGTCCCTTCTTGGTGCGCGCATTCGTGTGCGTACGCTGGCCGCGAACCGGAAGCCCGCGACGGTGACGGGTGCCGCGATACGAGCCGATGTCCATCAATCGCTTGATGTTCATCGAGACCTCCGTACGCAGCGCGCCTTCCACGCGGTACTCCTTCTCGATGACCTGACGGAGCTTGTTCACGTCGGCGTCGGTAAGGTCGCGGATACGCAGTGATGCGTCGATCCCCGCCTTCTCCAGAATCTCCAGGGCGGACGCGCGTCCGATGCCGAAGATGTAGGTCAGTCCGATCTCAACCTTCTTGTCCTTCGGGAGATCGATGCCAGAAATACGAGCCATTCTCTATCAGCCCTGACGCTGCTTGTGCTTTGGATTGCGCTTGCAGATGATGCGAATCACGCCGTAGCGCTTGACAACCTTGCAGTGCTCGCAAATCGGCTTCACGCTGCTGCGGACTTTCACGGGAGTACCATCGGTGCAAAACGTGGGGATTTTCCGGCCAAGTCACTAAGCATAATCCGGCCGCTAACATGACGCAACCCCAAGAGATACGCCGCTTTCACCCCAACGCAGGCATCCCGTCCACCGTGTCCGCCGCGAGGTCCACCAGCACCTTCCGAAACGCGAGTTTCGGATCAGCCGCCGCCGTCACCGCACGACCCAGCACCACGTACCGCGCTCCCGCCCGCTGCGCCGCGTGCGGCGTCACCACCCGGCGCTGATCGTTCGCCTCCCCGCCCTCCAACCGCACACCCGGCACGAGTAGCGCCAGGTCATCGCCATAGACCCGATTGACCGCCGCCGCCTCATCCCCGCTGCAGACGATGCCATGCAGCCCAGCCGCCGCCGCATCGGCGGCCAGTCGCAGCACCTCGTCCTCGACGTCCACATGGTCGCGGCCCCATGACGCCGCCAGGCTCGCATCGTCGTGCGACGTCAGCACCGTGACGCCGAGCACGCCAAGGCGTCCCTTCGATGCCTCCTGCGCCGCCTCGAGCATCGCACGTCCCCCGGATGCGTGCACCGTCACGAGCCGAACGCCCAGCGTCGCCGCTGACTTCACCGCGCCGGCCACCGTGTTCGGGATGTCGTGGAACTTGAGGTCGAGAAAGACGTCCGCCTGCAGCTTTTCGCGCAGCTCGCGCACGATGGTCGGCCCAGCGGCGGTGTAGAGCGTGCTCCCCACCTTGAAGAAGTGGCAGTCCTCGCGCAGCTGGCGAGCGATCGCGAGGGCATCCCCGGCGGTGGGAACGTCCAGCGCGACGATTGGTATCGCGTAGCCAGTCATGTTGGAATCTCCAGTGTGCCAATGACGTCGGTGATGCGGTCGACGCCATGCGTCTCGCACCATCGGGCAAGCCCCCGCACTACGCGCTCCGGCGCGCGTGGATCGCGAAGCATTGCCGTGCCCATCCCCACGAGCGTCGCACCGGCAACCAGATACTGGAGCGCGTCTTCGGCCGTGGTTACTCCCCCGATTCCCAGCAGCGGCACTCTCACCGCCTTCCTGACCTTCCACGTCGCCAGCACGCCGACCGGACGAAGCGCCGTACCACTCACGCCGCCTGTGCCGAAGCCCAGCGCCGGCCTCCGTGACTCGACGTCGATGACGAGCCCGGGAATCGTATTGACCAGTGTAATCGCGTCCGCGCCAGCGTCCACTGCCACCGCCGCGCTGCGGCCGATATCCGCCAAGGTCGGCGACAGCTTGACGAACAGCGGCCGGCGCGTCGCCGCGCGGGCTCGGCGCACCACCTCAGCTAGTGCAACGAAGTCGGCGCCAAACTCCATCCCTCCCGCCTTCACGTTCGGGCAACTCACGTTGATCTCGTAGCCATCCAAGGCTCCGGGAGAATCGGACTCCACGGCCGCGTCGAGCTCCGCGATCACGGCGGCGAATTCCTCCACGCCGAAACCGACGATGTTCGCCACCTTGCGCGTGTTCGGCAGCGCAGTCGCCAGCCAGGGCAGATGGTCGCTCCGCACGGCGGCAACGCCAGGATTCGCGAGTCCAACCGCGTTGATCATCCCGCCATCGAACTCGGCCACGCGTGGCGCCGGTGCTCCCGCGCGCGGCTCGGGACTCACCGCCTTGGTGACGAGTCCGCCCAGCGCGTTCAGGTCGACGATATCGGCGAGCTCGCGGCCGTAAGCGGCGGTACCGGCGGCGAGAACGATCGGATTCTGAAAGTCGAGCCCGGCTACCTGCACCGCGAGGGAACCGCGGCGCTCACTCACTCTGGCGCGTTTCCGCCGCCCGAGGCGCCGCCGGATGCCACACGTCGCTCATAGCCCTTGAGGTATTCCAGCACCGCGTCGGAGATCGCACCGGCCAGCTCGTCCATCCTAGACGGCGACGTCATGTACGCCGCCTCGGCTGGGTTCGAGCCGAAGCCGATCTCGACGAGCACCGCCGGCATGAACGCGGTGACGAGCACGCGGAAGCCGGCCTGCTTCACACCACGGCTCGGGCCGGGATGCACTTCACCCATGCGGCGCTGAATCAGTTCGGCGAGCTCGTTCGCCTCACGCAGGTGCTCGTTCTGCGCCATGTCGTTGATGATGAAGTTGAGCGGGTCGCCAGACTTCGCGGACGGACCGGACTCGAACTTCACCACTTCGTTTTCCATCTGCTCGACGCGCCGAGCGTCTTCCGTTTTAGCTTCGGCGAGGAAGTAGGTCTCGAAGCCGCGCGCGCCACCCGGATCCTTCCAGCCAGGGTTCGCGGCGTTCACATGGATGCTGACGAAGAGATCGGCGTGCGCGTCGTTCGCGATGCGCCCGCGATCGGAGAGCGCGATGAGTGTGTCGCTCGTCCGCGTGTACTTCACGTCGATGCCGCGCTCGCCCAAGGCTGCGCCGACGCGCTTGGCGACGTTGAGCGTGATGTTCTTCTCGAGCACGGCCGGCCCACCACCGAGAGGACCGTGCATACCGCCATCTGGTCCCCCGTGTCCGGCGTCGACGACCACGAGCCGACGCGAGCGCAGTGGTCCGCTCGCTGTAGCGCGCACGGTTGTCGGTGCGGAGCGCTCGGTGCGGACGTCGCCGGCCGGCGGTCCACTGCGACGCGAGCTTCGCGACGCGACACCCGCCGGCGCCTCACGGGCCGCGAACTTCTGGACTGTCGAGAAGGCGCGCAGCTCGAATCGCTCGGGATCCCAGACAAGGTTCGTGGCAACACGCGGGATAATCTCGGCCACGAGCTGCAGAGAGACATACAGCACGCCCTTTCGCACTTCGGGTGCAGCCGCGAGCTGATACGTCTGGTCGCCGACCTTGGCGAAGTGGAGTCCTTCCTCCACCTCGATGCCGACGCCGTTGACGATCAGCATCCAGCGGTTCGCGGTGAGATGCGAGACCGTGATGGGGACGATGGGGCGAAGCTGGTCGGCGCGCACGAGCGGGCCGGCCGACGTCGCGACGAGCGCAATGGACGTCGAACGGCTCGCGTCCTTGACGACGAGCGGTCCGGCCGGCGATGCGACCTGGGGCGATGCGGCGGCGAGCTGGAATGCCGCGATCAGCGCGGTGATCATCGCGCGCGGAATACGCGGGCGATTTCGCGATCGGCGTCCTTCGCCTTCGCGTCCTCGCGCTTGTCGTGCGCCTTTTTTCCCTTGCCGAGTGCGAGTGCCACTTTTGCGATGCCGCGTTTGAAGTACATCTCGAGCGGTACGAGAGTGAGGCCTTCCCGCTCGATACCACCTATCAGACGCCCGATTTCCCGTTTGTGCAACAACAACTTGCGCGTGCGTGTGGGCTCATGGTTGTTGTAGCTGGCGCGATCGTAGGTCGAGATGTGGAGATTGATCAGGAAGATCTCTCCGTCACGGACGATGCCAAAGGCGTCGGAGATGTTGGCCTTGCCGTCGCGCAACGACTTGACTTCACTGCCGGTGAGGACGATGCCGGCCTCGTAGGTGGTGAGGATGATGTAGTCGTGCCGCGCTCGCCGGTTCTTGGCGATGGACTCGAGTTCTGGCTTCTCGTCGGACTTCGACATGGGCGATGTGTGGCACGGCACGCGACGCTGCGAACCAGCCTTACAACATAGAACGCACGTCGTGCAGCGGCAACGCAGTGCGTTGACTTGCGTGTGCGAGCCCGATTAATTTGTGTGTCTGTTCCCAGTGCGCTCGGGTGGTGGAACTGGTAGACACGCAGGTCTCAGAAGCCTGTGCCTTCACCGGCGTGGGGGTTCAAGTCCCCCCTCGAGCACTGTTACGCAGACAGGGCGAAATCGCATCCGCGATTTCGCCCTGTCTTGCGTACGTGCGGCGTGCGGCGTGCGGCGAGTAGCTAGCGCCCAACCTTCGACGGCTGCACGTCCTCAGGCAGTTGCGCCTTCCCAAAGCTCGCCTGCAACGCCGCATTGGACGCCGCCAAATACTCACTCACCAACACCGTCCCACGCTGAACAACGGGATCATCTGCCCGGATGGGCCCGCCGGAAAACGCCAACAGGTTCTGCGCCACACGGATCGCCGGCGTGCCATGCCCGCGCGACGTGAACGCATCGCGATAGGCACTCAACCGCGCATTGAACTGCCGCTCCGCGAGGTCGATCAATTCGCCGTCCACATTGTGGTCCTTCTGCATTCGGTGCAGCAACGCGCGCAGGACTTCGGAGGGCGTGCGGTCATCGAGCGCATCGCGCTGCGCGACGAGGATGCCCAACGCCCGACGCAGATACCGTAGCTCCCAGATGGCATGGTCGCTATCACCACGCGTGGCCACTGCGGACAGCCAGTCGACGTCGGACGCCGCAGGCTCTTCCATGAGCGCCGCCGCGTACTCCGCACTCCTGCGGAGCAGAGCGCGATCGTCCCGAAAGGAACGGAAGAGGCGCACCGGCGCCTTGTGCGTCAGCCCTGCAGGACAGGCAGCGCGAGACGGCCCGATGCCGACACCAGCGGCTCTGGAGCCAATCCAACGCGCTCGCGCACGGCGCTCTCCTGCATGAGCAGGTCGCTCAGCCGCACGCTGTCGAGCACTTCGTCGACCTTCCGCTGCAGCAAAACCCACACAGGGCGGATGCTGCAGTCGTGCGACACCGCGCAGCGCTCCGCTTCCACCGGGTGCGTGACACAATGCACATCGAACGTCGAATGCTCCGATGCCGAGATGACATCGCGCACCGTGATCTGGTCGGCAGGACGAGCGAGGTGGTAGCCACCGTGCGCACCGCGCGTGCTCGTCACGATGGAGGCGCGACGCAACTTGAGCATGATCTGTTCGACGTAGTCCGCCGGCAGACGCTCCCGCGTGGCAATCTCGCGACCGGTCACCGGCCCGTCGTTCGTCCGACGGGCTAGGTGAAGAGCACAGATGAGGCCGTATTCGGCCTGAGTGGTGATGCGCACGAGGCGAAAGCTAGCGACTGTCGGGGTATTCGGCCATTCAGCCGCCCGTCGACATGCGGGGTGCCTCCTTCCCGCTCGCCCCGCCTGGGATGCCGATCTCGGTCATCTTCCGAAGGTCGAGGACATTGTCGATCTGGTCGGCGGGAATGACCTGATCCCGCTTCACGAGATCGCGCACGAGTATCCCTTCCTTCACCGACTGCTTGCTCAGCTCCGCCGCCCTCCCGTAGCCGATGACCGGCATCAACGCAGTGACGAGCGCCGCGGAGCGCTCGACCCAATAGGCGCACATCGCTTCGTTCGCAGTGATGCCCGCAACGCACTTCTCGTTGAGGACGATCGCCGTGTTCGTCATGATCCGCATCGACAGCAGCACGTTGAACGCGATGACCGGCATCATCACGTTGAGCTCGAGTTGGCCGTGCTCGGCACTGATGCTGACTGTAGTGTCCAGGCCCATCACCTGAAAGCAGACCTGGTTCACCATCTCCGGGATGGACGGGTTGATTTTCCCGGGCATGATCGAGGAGCCGGGCTGCACGGCCGGTAGGACGATCTCGTCGATGCCCGTGCGTGGACCCATGACCATGATGCGCAGGTCGCTCGCGATCTTGCTGAGGTCCACGGCAAGTACGCGCATCGCAGCGCTGAAGCCTGCGACATCGCCCATGCTCTGCATCAGCTGAATGCGATCGCTGCCGACGCGCAGGTCGAGGCGCGTGATGTCGCGCAGGTTCCTCACGATCAGGTCGGGATATTCCTTCTCCACCGTCACGCCGGTGCCGACGGCGCTGCCGCCAATGCCGAGATCGCGCAGGTAATCGGCCGCTTCCTTCGCGCGACGAAGGCCGCGATCGATCGAGCCCGCATACGCGTTGAACTCCTGCCCGAGACGGATCGGCATCGCATCCTGGAGATGCGTTCGCCCGGCCTTCACGATGTGATCGAATTCCTTCCCTTTCGCTGCGAGCGCATCGCGCAGCCCTTCGAACGCCTTCACATAGCCGTCGAGCTGCGACAGACACGCGAGCCGAATGTTCGTCGGAATGGTGTCATTGGTGCTCTGTGCCATGTTGACGTGATCGTTCGGATGCACGGGCGCATACGCCCCGCGCGGTGCGCCGAGGATCTCGTTGGCGCGATTGGCGATCACTTCGTTGACGTTCATGTTGTGCGACGTACCGGCGCCGGCCTGGTACGGATCGACGATGAACTGGTCGGTGTACTTGCCGGCGAGTATCTCGTCGGCGGCCTGGACGATCGCGTCCGCGATCTTCGGCTCGAGGCGGCCCGTCGTCTTGTGCGTCATCGCAGCGGCCTTCTTGATCCACACCTGCGCCATGACGAACGGCCAGAGCGGCGCGAGCCCGCTGATGGGAAAGTTTTCCTTCGCGCGAAGGGTCTGCACGCCATACAGCGCGTCGGCGGGGACTTCCTTGGGGCCGAGTGGATCTTTCTCAGTGCGAGTTGCGGCAGCCATGTGGATGGTTCTCGGAAATAGTGAGTCGAAGTCAGCGCAGCGCGCCGATCATCCGATGCTTCGTGCGGAAAGGTGACGCGCCAGCACCACGAGCGCGAACGCGGCGGCGATCATGCCGATGCCCATCAGCAATACGCTGATGCCGTGCATGCGTCCGAACGCCATGCGCCGCGGATCCGTGGCGTCGAGTGCGTCGACAGCGCCGCCGATTGAACTGCGCAGCGCTTCGATGCGCGGCGACACGATGAGTTGCGCCGCGGCACTCGCCAACGCGAGCAGGACAGACGATACCAAGCCGAACCTGCCGAGGCCCATCCGACCGCCAAGCAATGCGAGGATGACACCGAGTGCCATGCCCGACCAGAAGATCACAGGGAGCACTCGGCCCACGAGCGCGCCGGCGAGCGTTCGCGTCGGCAGCACGGCAAAGGCGGCGGGCGCAACGACGGCGGCGACGAGCAGCGATGCGCCAAGCCACGCCGCGAGAAGCCCGATGCTGGTGATGGCGAGCGGCGTCGCGCGCATCGTCATCGCTTGATGGACCGCGCGCGACCCGAGAGGAAGGGATTCGTCTCCAGCTCGCGGGCGATGGTGGTCGCGGGACCGTGGCCAGGATACACGATGGTATCGATGGGCAACGATGAGAACACCGCGAGCGACGTATCCATCGCATACGGATCCGAGAGTGGCAGGTCGGTTCGTCCGATGCTGCCCGCGAACAGCAGATCGCCGGACAGCGCGACGCCATATCCGTTGTAGCTCACGTGACCGGGAGCATGACCGGGAACGTGGATGACCGAGAATTCGAGCGCGCCACACGTGAGGACATCGCCTTCGTTCACGCTTACCGGCGTCGCCGTCGGCTGGTCCCACGTCATGCCATACATCTGCGCCGCCTGCGCCGACAGACGCTCGTAGTACGGCAGATCGAGGTCATGAAGACGAACTGGAACCTCGTGAACCGCTCGCACGTCGTTGATCGCACCGATGTGATCGATGTGCGCATGCGTGAGCCAGATCGCCTCGACGGACGCGCCGGAGACTCGCACCATCTCGAGAATGCGATCGCCTTCGTCGCCCGGATCTATGAGCACCGCCTTGCCGCTCGACTCGTCGATGACGAGGTAGCAGTTCTCCTCGAACAGGCCGACGGTGCGAACGTCGATCTTCACGATGAATATCCTCCGGCACCGATCGGATCCACGACGTGTCCTTCCTTGCGCGCCTTGAGATACTTCTCGACGGCGATCGCCGCCGTCGTGGCGTCGCCCACCGCCGTCGTCACCTGCCGCGTGAGCTGCGAGCGCAGATCACCGGCGGCGAAGAGTCCGGGAATGGACGTCTGCATGATGGTGTCCGTCTTTACGTAACCCATCTCGTCGTGCTCGAAGTGGCCGTCGATGATGCCGGTGTTCGGACGGAAGCCGATGAAGACGAAGCAGCCGGTCGCATCGAGCACACGCGCCTCGTCGGTGACGACGTCGCGAATGCGGATCCCGTTCACCAACCCCTGCGCGTCGCCGAGTACTTCCTCAGCGACGGTGTTCCAGATGACTTCGATTTTGGGATTGGCGAACAGCCGCTCCACGAGAATCGGCGACGCGCGGAAGCTGTCGCGCCGGTGGATGACGTAGACCTTTGCGCCGTAACGCGTAAGGAACTCCGCTTCTTCCACTGCCGCATCACCACCACCGACCACGGCAATCGTCTGTCCCTTGAAGAAGGCGCCGTCGCAAATGGCGCAATACGACACGCCCTTTCCGGCGTACTCCAACTCGCCGGGAATGCCGAGCTTCACCGGTGTGCCGCCCGCCGTGACGATGACCGCCGGCGACAGGTAGTGGTGCTCTTCGTCGGTGACCGTCTCGAACGTGCCGTCGTCGAGCCGCGTGACGCGATGCACGTTCGCCGTCACGAACTCGGCGCCGAACAGCCGTGCGTGATCCTCGAACTTCTTCGCGAGCTCCCAACCCAGGATCGACTGTTCGCCGATCCAGTCATCGAGCTTTTCGGTGTTCAATAGCTCGCCGCCGGGAATGCCGCGCTCGAGCACGAGCGTCTTCAGCATCGAGCGGCCGGTATAGAGCGCGGCGCACATACCCGCCGGACCCGCGCCGACGATGACGACGTCGTATTGTTTCGATGTGACCAAGGTCGAACCTCAAGCAGTGTGGCGCGTCGCACGCGCGCATCGACAAATCTCACCATAAGAAGTCCGCGAGGGAACCTATACGTTCCCCGATCGCGCGCTCGCGGCGCTAAGGACCGACGACGATTCGCTGCAGCGCACCGTGGCAGTGGGAGGCGGTGCCGACGAGGAATGCCGCTTCGCCTCGCTCCGCTCGCTCGGCAATCGCTGCGTCCGCGGCGATGACGTCCCTGACGTCGATCATGCCGACGCCGTGCGTGCGATGCGAACAGTGAAAGACATATGGCCCCTCGACCTCCCGGTCAGCGGCCCGTTCGTCGGCTGCGTACTGTGCCAGTGCCGGTGGCAGGCTCCAGCTGCGCGTGTCCTTCGTTGCCGGACAGCGCGGAGGCTCGATGCAGTTGATCGGGCACATCCACTCGGCAAAGCTCACGTAGTGCGTGCCGTCGGTGCCGGCGCGTTGCCACGGCACCGTCGGTGCGGATGCGAGAGGCTCGACGGCTACGCGACGCTGCGGCCAGCGGTCGCGAGCCCGTGCGAGCAGCCATTCGGCCATGAGATGCGGCATGAGTGGCGATGGGACGATCGCGTCGTCGATGGTCTCGGCAGCGTGCTGCGTCGCATCCGTGAGATAGCGGCCGAAATACTCGCCCCACTCGGCGATCTCGACCCGCAAGCCGGGCGGCCGCTCCTCGGCGGGGAGCGTCGCTACGCGACAGTGCGCGTCGCGATCCACGACGACGAGCGCAGTCCACTTCGCGGCGTTCGCCTTTGCCGCGCGACCGAGCTGTCGCACGTAGTAGCTCCCGTAACACCCTCCGCCGACCACGATGATGGTGCCGAAGTGCACGGTGTCGCGCACGACGCGAGGAAGCAGGTCAGCGCCTGACGTGACGTCCGCCGTCGACAATCATCACCTCACCCGTCACGAACTCGGCGTGCAGCAGATACACCACCGCCAGCGCGACGTCTTCCGGCGTACCGATGCGCTGCAGCGGCGTCGTTCTCCGAAGATGTTCAGCTGACTGTGCGTCGAAGTCTTCCGGGAGCATGACGATGCCCGGCGCCACGGCGTTCACGCGCACCTCGGGCGCCAACGCATGTGCCATGGCCTTCGTCATCTGCACGATGGCGGCCTTCGTCATGCCGTGCGGCACGTAGCCCGTCCACGTTTCGTACGCGGCCAGGTCCGCGATGTTGACGATGCTGCCCTTGGCGAGACGAAGCACGTTCGCCGCGTGTTGCGAGAGGAAAAATGGCGCGCGCACATTGAGCGCGAACATCTCGTCCCACACTCCCCTGCTCACCTCGCCCACCGGCGTACGGATCATCTCCGCGGCGGAGTTGACGAGCGTGTGCAGCTCGCCGTGCTCCAGAACGATCGCGTCGATCAGCTGCTCGCACGCTGTGACGTCGCGCAGGTCGGCGCGCACGAGCGACGCCTCGCCACCGGCCTCCTCGATGAGCTGCACGGTATCGCTCGCGCCTTCGGCAGACTCATTGTAGTGCACGGCGACGTGCATTCCCTCTGTACCCAGGGCGACGGCAATGGCGCGCCCCACCCGGCGTCCTGCGCCGGTGACGAGCGCGACGCGACCCGTCAGGGCCATCTACGCCGCCGGCGCCCGGCCGATTACGGCCAGGTGCGCATCCTGTCGTGCAAGCCACTCCTCTGGAACCTGCATCATCCCGATGGTGCGCGGACCCTCCGCAGCGCCGTGCCAATCCGAGCCGCCACTGACCACCAGGCCGAGCTGCTCACACAGCGTGCGCATGCGGTTGGTGTCGTTGGGAGAGTGGCTCGGATGCTTCACCTCGACGCCATCCAGTCCGAGCGCGGCGAGTGACGTGAGGCGCTCCCGCGTGGCTGCCGCGCCCGGGTGCGCGAGCACGGCCAGACCGCCCGCAGCGTGGATCATCGCGATGGCGTCCGGCATCCGCAACTGTTCCTTGGCCACATACGCCGGACGGCCCGCGCCGAGATACCGATCGAACGCGTCGCGTGTGTCGACCGCCCACCCGTCGGCGACGAGCGCACGTGCCACATGTGGACGCCCGAGCGCGCCTACGCCTGCCTGCTCGAGCACATCGTCGAACGTGATCTTCACACCAAGGCCGACGAGGCGGTCGACGATCTGCCGCGCGCGGCGCACCCGCATTTCGCGCAACGACTCCAACTCGCGCTCGAGCAGCAGCGTGTCGCGCAAGTGAAGGCCGAGCAGGTGCGTTTCTGCCTCGCCTTCCACGGCGCTGAGCTCCACGCCGTTCACGATCCGAATCCCAAGCTCCGCACCGGCGAGCTGCGCTTCAGGAAGGCCGGCGACGGAGTCGTGGTCCGTCAGCGCAATGGCCACGAGCCCTGCCGTCTTCGCGGCGCGCACGACGTCGGCTGGCGCGCGCGACCCGTCCGAAGCCGTCGAGTGCATGTGCAGGTCGACGAACGGCCCATTCCCCGGTGTTGCCGGGATGGTCACGATGCGTAGCCGGCCTCGGGCGACATCTCACTCGCCTGCGACTGCGCAAACAGGCGCGTGAGGTCAGCGTCGCTGAGCTCCACCAGGGCCTGCTCTCGCGAGCGCGTTCCGCCCGGCGAATAGCGTGTCACGCGCACTTCGCGGTCGTCACCAGACCCGGAGACGAAGAGCAGCGCGAACTCGTCGCGATCGTACTGCGTGACCTTGCCCGAAGGCATGACGCGCCAGGCGCGTCCGTCGAGCGTGATGGTGCGGGTGGGCATTCTACTTCAACTCCACTTCGTGGTAGATGCGAGCGGGATCGAGCACGCGCTCCGGCGCTGACGCGTGAGCGCGAGCCAATGTACCGGCGTCGGGCGCTTCCGTGAACTCGAGGAACGAGCCGCGCAGTCCGCTCTCCTCGAACACCCAATAGCGGCAGCCGGCCTGCGTGTAATACTCACGTTTCCGCTCCAGGCGCTCCGCGAACTTCACGCGATCGGGAGGCGTGACGAGCGTGCGCTGAATCGTGAGGCAACGCGGCATGATCAGAGCGCGTTATCGGGAAACGATTCGAGGCCCTTCTTGAGGGCGGCGAGGAACTTGTCGGCGTCGGATCCATCCACGATACGGTGATCGAAGGACAGAGAGAAGTAGGCGCACGTGCGAATGGCGATGGTGTCTTCGCCGTCCGCGCCCGTGATGACCTTCGGCCGCTTCTCGATGGCGCCGAGTCCCAAAATGGCCGATGTGCCGAGCGGGATGATCGGCGTGCCCATGAGGGAGCCGAAGACGCCGGGGTTGGTGATGGTGAACGTTGCGCCCTGCACCTCGTCCGGCTTGAGCCGCTTGGTGCGCGCGCGGTCGGCGAGGTCGTTGAGCGTCTTCGTCAGGCCAGACAGCGAGAGGTCGTCCGCACTCTTCATGACGGGCACGATGAGTCCCCAGTCGAGCGCAACGGCGACGCCGATGTTGTACTGCTTGCGGTAGATGATGTTGCTGCCGGCGACGGCCGCGTTGAGCACGGGGAACTGCTTGAGCGTGTCGACGACCGACTTGATGATGAACGGCAGGAAGGTGAGCTTCTGGCCGGTCTGCGCCTCGAAGCCGGCGCGGTTCTTTTGTCGGATGCGGGCGATGCGCGTAAGGTCGATCTCGAAGAACGACGTGACGTGCGCATTGGTGTGCCGCGAAGCGATCATGTGCTCGCTGGTGAGCGAGCGGATCTTGGACATCGCTTCGACCTTGTCGCCGGCCCAGGGTTCCGGCGTGGGTCCATGCTGGAGGGCGCCGGTGGGCGCGTGCATGGATGGGCGCTGCGCATTCGCGGGTGCGACTGTCGCGCCGGATGCGATGTAGTCCTGGATGTCGCGACGGGTCACGCGGCCCTGGATGCCGCTTCCCTGCATCGCGGCGATCTCGATGCCATGCTCAGCGGCGATCTTCCGAACGAGCGGCGAAGACTTGGTCCGCAGGCGTTCCTCGAGTCCGTTACCGCCGGAGCGGACGGGAGCGGGAATGAGGGCGGGGGCGGTGGATTGGTGGGAGCTCGCGGCGGCTGATGCCATAGCTTTCGCAGTGGGGGGGCCCCCCGCAACGGACGCCGTGGCAGCCGGCGCAGGTGCACTCGCCGCCGCTCCAATGGACGCCCCCTTCTCCGTCTCGATCCGCGCCACGATCGTCTGCACCGCGACCGTCTGCCCTTCCGTGACGATGATCTCCGCCAACACGCCAGCCGTCGGCGCCGGAATCTCGGCGTCCACCTTGTCCGTGCTGATCTCGAAGATCGGCTCGTCGCGCTTCACCGCGTCGCCCACCTTCTTCAACCACTTCGACAGCGTCCCCTCGGCGATCGATTCGCCCATCTGGGGCATGATGACGTCAACGCGTGCCACTGCGAATTCCTCTCACTCGGAGTTTCGAGAAGCGCTGCGCACCTTCCGCATACGCCAGATAACAATGGTCGGAAGCAACACCAGCCCGATACGCGCTCCCCACGTCCAGTATTCATTCCAGCCGCACGGCGCCCCTGTCTCGGCCTCCGCATGGCAGCCGCTCACCGCACCCACGATCTTGGCGATCAGCACCGCGATCATCCCGCCGCCGAAGAGTCCGGCCACGGCAGTAACACATCCTACACCAAGATAAGGCCAAACCCCTTCGCTCGTCTGCCCCGATCCCTCCGGGCCCAGATTGTCCGTATCCCGCATCGTCAGTACGCCGCCAGGCGCCGAGCCGCAAGGACGATGTCCGGCGTCTGCGGCAGCACGAAGTCCTCCAGCGACGGCGCATATGGCAGCGGCACATCGTGGGCCGTTACGCGCAATACCGGCGCATCGAGCCACTCGAAGCAGCTTTCGCTGATGCGCGCCGTGATCTCGCCGGCGATGCCGCCAGTCCGCGTGTCCTCATGCACCACGAGAACCCGATTGGTCTTCTTCACCGTGGCGACGATCGCTTCGTCGTCCAGCGGAGCGAGCGAACGCAGGTCGATCACCTCGACGCTGAGACCGTCTTCCTTCTCGAGCTGCTCCGCGGCCTCGAGCGCCTTGTAGACCGTCGCCGCGTAGGTGATGATCGAAAGGTCGGTGCCCTCGCGAGCCACGCGCGCCTTGCCGATCGGGACGACGTGATCTCCGGCCGGCATCTCGCCCTTGATGCGTCGGTACAGGTATTTGTGCTCGAAGAACAAGACGCAGTCGTCGTCGCGGATAGCTGCTTTCATCAGACCCTTTGCATCGGCCGCGGTGCTTGGGTAGACGACCTTGAGTCCCGGTGTATGGATGAAGCCGGCTTCGGGGTTCTGCGAGTGGAAGGGTCCTCCGCGGACATAGCCGCCACTCGGCCCGCGCACCACCATCGGCGTCGGCAGGAACGCGCGATACCGCGCCGTGGCGACGTAGTTCGTGAGCATGTCGTAAGCGTTGGCGATGAAGTCGATGAACTGCATCTCCACCACGGGACGCATGCCCATGTGCGCCGCGCCAGCCGCCGCACCGACGATCCCGATCTCCGAGATAGGGCTGTCGATTACGCGCGACTCGCCATACTTCGCCATCAACCCTTCAGTGACCTTGAACGCCCCGCCGTACGCGCCGATGTCCTCTCCGATCATGAAGACGTTCGGATCGCGCTCCATCTCCTCGAACAGCGCCTCACGGATTGCCTCGAGATACGTGATCTCCGCCATCAGACGTCACCGCTGATGTCATACGTTCCCCAGCCTTCCGGGCGCTCGTTCTCTTCCACTGCGGCGCGCTTCCCTTCGCGGAACCAGAGTGGCTTCTCCTCCGGCGGATCCGCATAGACGCCAATGAGCGCGTCGAGGGGTTCCGGTACTCCGGACCGTTCAGCGATGTCGGTGGCGCTGTCGATCTCGCGAACGACCCGAGCGTCGATCGACGACATTTCCTCGGCGCCCACGCCTTCATTGAGTAGACGCGCAATGTACCGATCGATCGGATCGTTCTCAGCCGCCCAGCGTTCGATCTCGCCTTCCGGTACGTACGACTGATTGTCGTGTTCCGCGTGTCCTTTGCGGCGATACGACATCAGCTCGACGATCGACGTACCCCCACCGCGCCGAGCGCGATCGACGGCGCGTTTCGTCGCTTCGTAGGTGGCGATGACGTCGTTGCCGTCGGCGCGCTCACCGGGAATGCCATAACCGATCGCCTTGTCGACCAGCCGCTCGGCCGCGGTCTGCTTCGACGTCGGCGTGGAGTACGCGTAGCCGTTGTTCTCGATGACGACGACGAGCGGACAACGCTGCACGGCGGCGAAGTTGATGCCCTCGTGAAATGCGCCAGTCGACGTCGCGCCGTCACCGACGTACACGAGACCGACGCGATCCTCGCCGCGCATCTTGAATGTCAGCGTCACGCCCGCCATCACCGGCACCATGTCGCCGAGTGGCGAGATCTGCCCGATGAAGCCACGCTCGGTGTCGCCGAAGTGGATGTTCAACTCGCGACCGCGCGTGGGCGAGTCGCTTTTCGCCATGTACTGCTTCAGGATCTCCAGCGGCGTCGCGCCCTTCACGAGCATCGAGCCGAGATTCCGAATCAGCGGCGACAGGATGTCGCCCTTTCGGAGCGCGTACGCACTGCCGACCGCATCAGCCTCCTGGCCAAGCGAGCGAAAGAGTCCGCCGACCACTTTCGTCTGCCGGTAGAGATTGACGAGGCGCTCTTCGAGCGAGCGCGTGAGCCGCATCCAGTAGTAGAGCTCGAGTCGTTGCTCGCGCGTGAGCGACGTGGTGGATTCCGTGCCCGATGCGACGACGGGGGGCTGCGGGGCGACACTCCGCCCTGCCCGCCCCCCGCCCCGCGTCGTTGCCGACCGCGGGGACGACATCAGTATGCCGCTTCGAGCGTGTGCGACGGGTCTTCGGCGCGATGGACCTGGACGAAGAACTTTTTCACGTTGCGATCGAGACGGCTCTCGCCCATCTGGTCCGTGACGACCTCGACGAACGTGTAGTGTCCGCCCTCGGCCCGTACGCTCAACTTCAGAGCGCCGAGAGTTCCGGTGAGCTGGCGCGTGCGCGCCGTCGTGGTGACGACCGTGAGGCCGAGCTCATTGAAGAATCGATCCGCGACGACGAGCACGTCGGCGGGCGTCGAGTGACTGCGATAGAAATGGCGCATTCTTACGGTTTCCCGCTCCGCTCCGGGAGCACGTCCTGCATCCACTCGGTTTTCTCGAGCGGCTTCGTGGAATCGCTATGGAACTGAATGCCAATGGCCCACTGCTCGGCGCTCACGAAGTTGAGCTTGGCCGAGTAGACGCCAACCTGCGGTGCCTTCACGAA
>JAQBPV010000009.1 GCA_028287345.1 Gemmatimonadota bacterium | reverse complement strand
TCATCGGGTCGATCTCCTCCTCGCCGCGCGCCTTGCGGATCTCGTTGTACGCCGCGCGCAGGAAGTACGCGTTGCTCACCCCGGGAATCTCGACGGGATACTGGAAGGCGAGAAACACCCCCGCCTGTGCCCGCACCTCGGCGTCCATCGCGAGCAGGTCCTCGCCGTCGTACGTCACCGTTCCCGCGATGACCTGGTACGCCGGATGTCCCGCGAGCACCTGGGCGAGCGTGCTCTTGCCGGACCCGTTCGGCCCCATGACGGCGTGCACCTCGCCGGGCAGGACGGTGAGGTCGATGCCCTTGAGGATCTCTTTATCGCTGACGGTGGCCCGGAGGCCTTGGATTACGAGCATTGGTGGTAGTCAGAGCGGTGAATCGGTGAGTCAGTTGATCGGTAGATCAGTGGGTGACTCGGTGACTCGGCAACAGCCGCGGAACGTGTGGCACAGGACTATCAAGAACCGGTTGGCCGTCAGAGTCACCGAGTCACCAGCCGACTCACCGCCAAACCGATTCACCGTCTCACTCCTCTACCCGACGCTCCCCTCCAACGTGATCCCCAGCAACTGCTGCGCTTCCAGGGCGAACTCCATCGGCAGCTCCTTGAACACTTCCTTGCAGAAGCCGCTGACGATCATGCTCACCGCCTGTTCGGCGCTGAGCCCGCGCTGCTTGAGGTAGAAGATCTGGTCCTCGCCGATCTTGCTCGTCGAGGCCTCGTGCTCCACCTGCGCGGTGTTGTTGCCGACCTCGATGTACGGGAAGGTGTGCGCGCCGCACGCGTTGCCGACGAGCATGGAGTCGCACTGCGTGTAGTTGCGCGCGTTCTCCGCCTTCGGGAGCACCTTCACCTGGCCGCGATAGCTGTTCTGGCCATGGCCCGCCGAGATGCCCTTGCTCACGATGTTCGACTTCGTGTTGCGGCCGATGTGGATCATCTTGGTGCCGGTGTCGGCCTGCTGGCGGTTGTTCACGACCGCGACGCTGTAGAACTCGCCGGTCGAGTTGTCGCCCTGCAGGATGACGCTCGGATACTTCCAGGTGATCGCGCTCCCCGTCTCGACCTGCGTCCACGAGATCTTGGAGTTCGCGCCCGCGCACTTGCCGCGCTTCGTCACGAAGTTGTAGATGCCGCCACGGCCTTCCTTGTCGCCCGCATACCAGTTCTGCACGGTCGAGTACTTGATCGTCGCATCCTTGAGCGCCACGAGCTCCACGACGGCCGCGTGGAGCTGGCTCGTCGAGCGCTTGGGTGCCGTACAGCCTTCCAGATAGCTGACGTACGAGCCTTCGTCGGCGACGATGAGCGTGCGCTCGAACTGGCCGGTCCCCTCCGCATTGATGCGGAAATACGTCGACAGCTCCATCGGGCAGCGCACACCCTTGGGCACGTAGACGAACGACCCCTCCGAGAACACCGCGGAGTTGAGCGCGGCGAAGAAGTTGTCGGAGTAGGGCACCACGGAGCCGAGGTACTTCCGCACCAGCTCCGGATGCTCGCGCACCGCCTCACCGAGCGAACAGAACACGATGCCGAGCTCGCCGAGCTCCTTCTTCATCGTGGTCCCGACGCTCACCGAATCGAAGATCGCGTCGACGG
Source organism: Gemmatimonadota bacterium (assembly GCA_028287345.1). Lineage (GTDB taxonomy): Bacteria > Gemmatimonadota > Gemmatimonadetes > Gemmatimonadales > Gemmatimonadaceae > AG11. The sequence goes on along the minus strand of JAQBPV010000009.1, from coordinate 1,128 downwards.
CCACGCCGGAGAGAAACTTCTGCTCGTTGAGCGGAATCCCCAGCTTCTCGTAGGTGCGAAGGAGCTCGGGGTCCACGTCGTCCAGCGACTGCAACGGTGTCACCGACTTGGGCGCCGAGTAGTAGGAGAGCGCCTGATAGTCGATGGGCTCGTAGCTGACGTTGGGCCAGTGCGGCTCCTTCATCGTCAGCCAGCGGCGGTACGCCTTGAGGCGCCACTCGAGCAGCCACTCGGGCTCTTCCTTCTTCGCCGAGATTCTGCGGATCACGGCCTCGTCCAGACCCGCGGGCAGCGTGTCCGCCTCGACGTCGGTCACGAAGCCGTACTGGTATTCGCGATTGACCAGCGAATCAATTGACGTGCTCATGTCGGCAAATCTCCCCACTGTATCGATGCAATTCTATATGAGACTAAAGTAGTCGGTTATCCCCCTCCCGTCAACGCGGCCACGAACGACGTAAGGTCAACAACATCAACGTGTTAGGTCGCTTTTCCGCTTTGCGCGGCCACTATTCGCCGCAGGGTGGCACCGGGGGCCGACGAACCCCATCTTGCGTGCACCCCCACAACGAGCGAGCGGACCACCATGATCCCCACGCCCATATCGACCGCCACGGCCGACCATTACCTCTGGGGCGGCACCTGCGATGGCTGGCACCTCGTGCGAGCCGCCGGAATGAGCGTGATCGAGGAGCGCATGCCCCCCGGGACGGCCGAGACGCGACACTGGCACACGCGCGCCATCCAGTTCTTCTACGTGCTCGGCGGAACGCTCACGATGGAAGTGGAAGGCGCTACGCACCATTTGAGTTCCGGCGTCGGCCTCCAGGTGCCGTCCGGCACTGCCCATCAGGCCCGCAACGAGGGGTCGGGCGACACGAGCTTTCTCGTGATCTCATCACCACCGCACCAGGGCGACCGTCGCGAGACGGCGCAGGGAGAGGTCTGAGCCGTTGGCTTCCATCGCACGTCATGCCGCCGAGCGGTACGTCCAGCCGCTTCGAGAGGGCGGGTCGCTTCCCGCCGTGGTCGACACGGAGGACGGCGGCCTCTTCGTCGTGAAGTTCCGCGGCGCGGGGCAGGGCGCCAAGGTCCTCGTCGCGGAGCTCATCGTCGGCGGGCTGGCCC
>JAQBPV010000534.1 GCA_028287345.1 Gemmatimonadota bacterium | reverse complement strand
TCCTCGTGCTTGTAGCCTTCCACGTCGTGCAGGACGAACACTCTCTTGGCACCCTTCGGCAGCTTGTTGATCGCCATCTCGAGATCCATTCGATCGCCCGGTGCGGCTGGCCGGGTGGGCAATGCTTCTACCCCGCTGCCGTCGTCATCGTCCTCGAATCGCGTTCGCTGTCGCCCTTCTGTCTTGCGATCGTTCAACACCACGTTCACGGTGAGTCGATGCAGCCAGGTACCGAACGCGCTCTCGCCGCGAAACAGGTGCAGCTTTTCCCAGGCACGAACGAAGACGTCCTGCGTCAACTCCTCAGCACGCGTGCGGTCGTTCACCATTCGTGCGCAGAGCGAGAATACCCTGGTGACGTGCAGACGATAGAGCCGTTCGAAGGCGCGACGGTCCCCCGAGGCCGCGAGGCCCACATCGGGGTCGGCGGTATACGCCGAAATCGTCATCGCTGGTTCGGGTAGGGCCACTGCCGTCATCGGTCGTTTGGGTCTCCCTTTCTGTCAGTGAATGGGATACCCGAACAGCTCAGAAGGTTTGAAGCGGATTGACACGGTTTGCGAATTGCGAGACCGCCCCCGCCAGTTGGGCGACATCATCGATTACGACGTCCGCCCCGCTCGCTTCCATCTCTGCACGAGTGGAGGCGCCCCAAGTCACGCCGATTGTATACACGTTGGCCGCCCGTCCTGATTCGACATCGTGCGGTGAGTCCCCGACGAAGATGGCGTTCCCGGCTGAAACGTCCAGCCGTGCCAAGGCGTTCTCGACGGGTTCGGGGTGCGGTTTGTGGTTCACGCAGGTGTCGCAACCGACGATCACCGGGAATAGATCGGCGATGCCGACGAACTCGAGGGCCCGGCGTGCGAGCCAGTCCGCCTTGCTCGTGACGATGGCCATCGGATGCCCGGCCTCGGCAAAGCCGCGAAGGGCGGGGACGATGCCCTCATATGCGCGCATGAGCCGGTCGTGGTTGGCGAGTTGATACTCACGATACCGGCCGAGCAGGCGGTCGGCCTCGGCATCGCTGGCGGCGTATTCGCGGAGGACGGCCTGGAGCGGGCGTCCGATGCTGGCGCGCCACTCCTCGTCAGAGGGGGCATGGCCGTCGAAGTCGACGAAGGCGTGCCGGGCAGAGCTGAGAATGAGTTCGATCGAGTCGACGAGGGTGCCGTCGAGGTCGAAGAGAAGGGCAGGTTGCATATGTGAAATGATAGGTACAGCGCCACGCAGGCGAAGGGACCGCCGCGCCGCCGTGACTAAAATCACTGGGCGAAATGTGTTGTAAGTCACGTAAGCACAATGGCTTACACCTTGCGGGTGGACCTCCGCGAATGATCTCGTGTACGTCGACTCATGCCATTTCGGATGCGATTCTCACATGTCCTCGCGGCGGTGTCGTTCGCTGCCAGCAGTCTTGCTCTGGTTCCCCCCGCACTCACACAAGTGGTGCGGGGGAACGTCGCGTTGTCCGGTGGCATTGCAACGGATCAACGCGGAGTCCGCTCGAGTGCCGTCACCCTCGCGCCATCGGTGCTGCTCGCGCCAGACCCGCGGTTCATCGCCGGGCTTGCGTTGTCCGGAACCCAATTCGGGTCGGACGTGCGCGCGGTTGGCGGCACTGCCTCGTTGGGCGCGCGCCTTCCGCTCGGTTCAATCTTCGCGTTGGGCGCGTCTGCATCGGGCGCGATGACGCAGACGTCCTTCAACGCGACGTATTCCAGCGCGGACCTGACTCCCACCCTGGAGGCGACGGTCTCCGCGCTCACGCTGTACGCCGGCGCGCATGTCGCGCGCGGTTCGACGTCACAGCAGCTGCCTGTGCGCACGCCGGGCGGAGTGTTCGGCACACCGGTCGGTGCTACGCGCGATACGGTCGTGTCGCGGAGCAGCGCCGGACCAGTGTTCGGCGGCGTATTGAGGATCTCGGGTGCGCGCGCGGACCAGTCAGGATCGGTTGGCTATCGCGAAGAGCACGCGCGGCTTCCTGGAGTGGTCGTCACTGATCGCGTTGCGACGGGCTCGCTCGCCAGCGGATCTATGTCGTTCGCCGTAAGCGCGGGCCTGCGCGACGCACCGGACGAAAAGATCGGCTACGGTAGCGCGAGCGCCACGATCGCGGTCGGATCCATGCTTTCGCTGCAGGGCGCGGCCGGCACCTACCCGATGAGCCGTATCACGGGGACTCTCGGCGGACGATTCGCCAGCATCGGCGTGGTACTGCAAGGCACGCGTCGCATAGAGAGCTCGGATCGGGCGCCACAGGTCCGCGGCGCTCCGCCAGTGTCGACTGGGATGACGCGACTCGCCATCAGCGCGCCCTCGGCCGCGCGCGTCGAGGTGGCGGGCGATTGGAATGGATGGACCCCTTCTCCGGCGCGGCGAAGTCCGGACGGCATCTGGTACGCCGACGTGAAGCTGCGACAAGGAGAGTATCGATACGCGTTCAAGATCGACGGACAGCGTTGGCGGGTGCCTGAGGGTATCGCGTCGCTGGACGATGGATTTGGCGGTCGCTCCGCGCTCGTAACGGTGCGCTGAGCTGATCGCTGCACGACCCCCATGCGCGCGCAGTGGCACGCTGGGGCAGCTGAACTTCACGAGGAGACATCGAATGAAGAAACTCACACTCGCCGCCACACTCGCTTTCGCCCCCACCGCCCTGTTCGCGCAGGCAAGCGCACAGGCAGAGTCGAAAACCACCGTGAGCGCAACATCAGCCGCCCAGGGAGGAAGTGAACGCCGGCTCTCCGCCGAAGCGCAGAGCAGCGTGGATGCGAACATCCGCGTCGCTCGCGAGCGGAAGCTTCCGGAGGAACCGATCCGTCAACGCGTGGCCGAGGGGCAGGCGAAGGGAGCTTCCGGCGCGCAGATCGCTGCGGCGAGCGGAAAGACGTTGCTCGATCTCCAGAATTCCTTCGACGCGATGGTGCGGGGTGGACGCGCGAATCCGAACGGCGACGAAGTCGCGCGCGGCGCGCAGCTCATCGCACGCGGATACACGAGCACACAGATCGAAGCGGTGACGAAGCAGGCGCCATCCGATCGGTCATTGGTCGTGGCGTTCGAGACATTGACGGCACTGCAGGCGCGTGGCGCGAGCACCGCGAACGCCGTTGCTCAGATCGAGAGCGGGCTTGCCGCTCGCGCGTCGGACGCGCAACTGCGACAACTTGCCGCGAATGCAAACGCGGCATTTGGAGTGAACGGCGAGCTCAATGCGGGAGGCGCGGCGGCAGCGGCAACAGGTGCTGCGTCGGCTGCCGGCTCAGTGGGCGCAGCGAGTGCACCGGGTAGCGCGGCTGCCGGGGCGACCGCAGGGGTCGCGGGAGCCGTTGGTGGAGTGCTCGGCAAGAAGCCGTAACGAGCCCAGGGGGGATAGGAGGATGGGAGATTCAATTCCTGTCCTCCTATCCGCCTGCCTTTCGCACGACCCACGTCGTCATCGAGCGCATTCCGTGAACGATCGTGGTCTTGAGTGGATCGAGAAGGGTGCCGCCAAGCTGCCGCGTGTGCTCGAGGAGATACGAGGCATCCACGAGAAATCGCTCGGAGCCGTCCGGGAGCAGATGACGGCGGTTGCCGAGCGGCCTCACCTGACCCTCGATGCCGATCGACGACGCGAGGCGACAGAAGAGCAGGCCGCCCGGGGCGAGAACGCGCCACATCTCGCCAAGCATCCCGGTGAAGTGTGCTTCGTCGCGGGCGAAGTGGAGCACGGCGCTGCTCAAGACGACGTCCATTGACCCGCTGGCGAAGGACATCGCGTCCACTGGCTGGACGCTGAACCGCTCGGCCGGAAGCTTTGGCGCAATCACTGCAGCCTGGCGTCGAACCGCGGCGATGGCGTCGGCGCTTTCGTCGATGCCGTGGACGTCCATTCCAGCGCGCAGCATGAAGACGAGATTGCGCCCGCCGCCGCAGCCGGCGTCGAGCACGCGCATGCCTTCGCCGATCCGCCCGCGGAGCAACTGATCGAACAGGTAGATGTCGATGTCGCCGAACTGCTCGCGAAGTTCGGAGGGTCGCAACGGCTCAGTCATGCGGCGCATACTAGCGTTCGTGGCGCAGCATGTGTACTAGAATAGCCATGCTCCGGGACGGAGCACCACGCCTGCCAATTCTCACCCCACTGAGTCATGCGCCACGATCGATCCGTATTGGTTGCCGGTCTCTCGACACTTCTCGTCAGCGCCGCGGCATGCAGCAGCGGCACATCCAGTAGCGCCGCGGCGGCCGGCAACAATGCGATGCCGCCGAGCGTCGGCCCGTCGGTCAACGCCGAGTCGATGATAAAGGCGGGTGAGTATCTCACGATCGTCGGCAGCTGCAACGACTGCCACACGCAGGGCTGGGTGGAGTCGAAAGGAAAGATTCCTCCCGCCGATCGCTTCGCCGGCCTCGACGTGGGATTCCGCGGCGACTGGGGAACGTCGTACGGGAAGAATCTCCGCACCGTGACCCAGCGGCAGGACGAGGATCACTGGGTGAAGGTGCTCACGACAGCCGACGAGGGCGACGGCAAGCTGCCGATGCCCTGGTGGAACACAGCGATGATGAACGAGCGCGACCTCCGCGCCATGTATCGCTACATCAAGTCGCTCGGCCCCAATCCCAAGGGTGTGCCGCGGGCGCTGCCGCCGGGCAAGGAGCCGACTGGCAAGTACATCTGGGTGACCCCCAAGACCGGGTCGTGAGGCCACTGCGCCTCGTCGGCACGGCGGTAATCTTCGGCGCAGCGCTGTTCGTCGGCGCGCGCCGCATCGGTCCCGCGCCGGCGCTTGGCGCCTTCATCGATCCGGCGCATGGCATCTGGTCGCTGTCACGCTCGGCGTCGTTGCCGCGTGAGGCATCGAGCGATGTCAGCAGGCTCGGAGCGCGGGTGGACGTCACCTACGACGATCGCGCGGTGCCCCACATCTTCGCGGCGAACGAAGAAGATGCGTATCGCGCATTGGGCTTCGTCGTGGCGCGCGATCGGCTGTTTCAACTGTACGTGCAGACGATGGCCGCAACGGGGCGGCTCACGGAGATCGCTGGTCCGCGTGCGCTGCCACTCGATCGCGAGATGCGCGCACTCGGATTGCCACGTTCAGCCGAGCATGCGCTCAAGGCGGCGGGCGACAGCGCGGCGTTCACGAAGTTTGCCAACGCGTATGCCGACGGCGTGAATGCATACATCGAACAGATGCCCGCGAGTGAGCTGCCGCTCGAGTTCCGTCTCATCGGACGCCGGCCGGAGAAGTGGAGCGCGATCGACTCCTATCACCTGTTCAACCGAATGGGTTATACGCTCGCGTACATCACGACGGAGGGCGATCGCGCCGCGGCCGCATCGCGCGTGGGCACGCGCGCAGCGGACGCACTCTTCCCCGATGACGCGCCGATCGTCGAGCCGATTCAGCCGAACGGACAGAAGGCCGCCCGGTTCGACTTTCATCCGATTCCTGCACCAGGCGCGCCCGATTCGAGCGCAGCGCTGATCGTCGCGGCGACGAATGCCTTCATGCCATCGCGACAGCTGGCGATGGCCGATCCCGACGATCCACCGCGCAGCATGGCGAGCAACAACTGGGCTGTGTCACCATCGCGCACGACGAATGGTCATGCGCTGCTCGCGGGAGATCCACATCTCGATCTCTCGCTTCCTTCCATCTGGTACGAAGCGCACGTCGTCGTACCAGGGAAGCTGGACGTCTATGGCGTGACGATTCCCGGCGCGCCGAGCATCGTCATCGGCTTCAACCGCGATGCCGCGTGGACGTTCACGAACACGGGCGTCGATGTGTTGGACTATTACGCCGAGCGTGTCGACGACGAGGCGCATCCGGCGAAATATCAGGTCGATGGCGCATGGCGGCCGATCGAGCAGCGCATCGAACGCTACCTCGGCATGCGCGGCGAGACGATCGCCACCGACACACTGTACTTCTCGCATCGAGGTCCGATGCGGCGGGTGAATGGCCGTTGGCTGTCGATGCGATGGACGGTGCTCGAGGAGGGCCGAGAGCTTGACGGTTTCTACGGCGCATCGCACGCGACGAGTGCGATGGGAGTCGAGGATGCGATGGCGCGCTCGTACTTCGCTCCCGCGCAGAACATGCTCGCGGCGGATCGCGGTGGCCACATCGCCATTCGCTCGACTGGACATTTTCCCGTGCGGCCGGGCGATGGGAAGGGCAACATCGTGCGCGACGGCAGCATGAGTGCGAGCGACTGGGTCGCGAACCTGCCCGTTGCGCAGTATCCGCAGGGTTTCGATCCGGCACAGGGATATCTTGCCTCGGCGAATCAACAGCCGATCGATCCGCGCGCGACGAAGGATTGGTGGGGTGGCAGCTACGATCCCTGGCGTGCGATGCGCATCAACGCTCTGCTGCGCGCCGACTCCGGCATGACGGCAGAGAAGATGCGCGCGTTCCAAACCGATCCAGGCAGCGAGCGCGCCAATCTTTTCGCACCGGCGTTTCTCCTCGCGGCGGACCGCGTGCTCGCACGTGGCCAACCGGGTGTGAACCACGATGTGCTCGCGCAGGCGCGACGACTGCTCGCCGAGTGGGA
>JAQBPV010000533.1 GCA_028287345.1 Gemmatimonadota bacterium | reverse complement strand
GCAACGCCACTTCCGGTGGAAGTGCACAGCGGCGAAGCACTGCCACCAACCGTCATCGTTCGCGCCTGGCTCGACCGCTCGGGGCGCGGCGCACCTGCCGACACGCTCTACGTCGGGCAACAGGTGGACTACGTCGTCGACGTGCAGCTCAACGAGTCGGCGCGACAGCGGCTGCGTCGCAATCCGACGTTCTTTCCTCCCGAGATGCCGGGCGTGCTCGCGTACGACCTCGCGCCGCCTGCGGCATTGACGCGCGTGGGACGTCACTGCTTCGAGACGCTTTCATATCGCCGTGCGCTGTTTCCGCTGTTCGCCGGCCGCACGGCCATCGCGCCAGCGGCGCTCACCTATTCGCTGCCTCTGTCGACGTCGTTCTTTTCGCGCGAAGAAAGCTTCGAGCTGCGCACGGACAGCGTGCGCTTCATTGCGCTCGACGTTCCCGTTGCGGATCGTCCGGCCGATTTCGCGGGAGCGGTGGGCGAGCTCGGTGCGACGTCGCGTCTGTCGACGGATCGGTCGCGCATGGGGGATCCCGTCGTTCTCACGCTTCGGCTCGAAGGAACGGGCAACGTGAAGCTATGGCCCCGGCCGTCCATCGCGCTCGGCTGGGCATCGGTTGCCGACGGCGAGGAGCGTGTCGTCGTGGATACGTCACAGGCGCGCGTCCGCGGCTCTAAAGAATTCGACTGGCTGCTCACGCCAAAGCAGTCCGGTCAACAGGAAGTGCCGAAGATCGACTATCAATACTTCGATGCAGAGCGCGGACAGTACGCTACGGCGAGCGCGCCACCGCTCTCGCTCGATGTCGCCACCGCATCGCTCGCCGCGGTCGATTCGGCGCCCGTGACACGACTCGGCATTCGTCGTGTGCTTCGCGACGAAGAGCCGCCACCGCTCGCGTCGCGGCCGTGGTACTGGCTTCTTCTTGCGGTGGCACCGGTGCCCGCAGCGCTGCGCCGTGCCCGCGGCAGGGCGAGGCAGCGCACGGAGCGACGCTCCGCGCTCAGACGCATCAAGGGCATGTCGAAGAAGGATCGGCTCACGGCGCGCGAGCTGCGCAAACTGTATCTCGACGCCGTGGGCGAGCGCGTGCCGGCGACGATCGGTGCAACGCAGCGCGAAGTGTTCGCACGGGCACTCCGTCGCGGTGGCGTGACACCGGAGACCGCCGACTCGGCCGGCGCATTCCTCGAGCGGCTCGATGCTGCGGCGTTCTCGCCCGCAGGCCGCATTCGCGACGACGCCGTCAGCGAAGCCGCGAAGCTCGCGAACGCCATCGATGCGCAGGCCGTGCGGCCGCTGCCCGTGTCGGCTGTGGTGAACACGCTTCTCGTGATCGCATGCGTCGCCGGCGCCGCAACTGCCTTCGCGCTGCCGCGCGGCACGGCCGAGACCTTCACGCGCGGTGTGGAAGCGTACGATCACTCGGCATTCACGACGTCGCAGCACCTCTTCGCGCGCGTGGTCACGCGCGCGCCGCGCGCGACGGACGCATGGGCGAACCTCGGCACCGCAGCGTGGTCGCGTGGGGACAGCGCGGCAGCAGTGCGCGGCTGGCAGCGCGCCCTGCGCCTCGATCCGCTCGATGGCGACGCACGCGATCGGCTGGCCGCCGTGCAGCCGCCGCTGATACGCGCGCCGGGCTACGTGCCTCCGCTGCCGGCAGATGCGGTCGCGTTAGCAGCTCTCGTGTTTTGGCTGGGCGCATGGGCGATGCTCATCGTCCCGCCAGCGCGACGTCCGCGCAACGCGCGAGCGATCGCTGGCGGAGCATTGGCGCTCGGCGTGGTGTTGCTGCTCGGCGCGCTCGAAGTAGAAGATCGTCTCGATCCGGGCGGGCTAGCCGTGCTGCGGGCGAGCCGGTTGTTGCTGGAGGCCCCGGGTTCGCAGACGGCGAGTGCGAGTGGCAACGTGGGAGAGACGGGACGCATTGGCGCGCGCGAAGGCGCGTGGGTTCGCATCGCGCTCGACGGTGCACGCGCAGGGTGGGTTCCTGCCTCCAGTGTGCTGCCGATGGACGGGATTCCGATAGAAGACTGATACCGCGCAGCCACGCCGGTGGATAGCATTCGCGCATGGCACGCATCGCTGTCCTCCCATCTGCTGTCGCCGACCAGATTGCCGCCGGCGAAGTGGTGGAGCGCCCCGCTTCGGCGGTGAAGGAGCTCGTCGAGAATGCACTCGACGCGGGCGCAACCGCCATCGACGTCACTGTCGAGGAAGGGGGCCGCCAGCTCATTCGCGTGAGCGACGATGGCAGCGGTATGGAGCGCGACGACGCCGTGCTCGCGCTCGAGCGACACGCCACCTCGAAGATTCGCCTCGCGTCCGATCTCGTCGGTGTGCAGAGTTTTGGCTTTCGCGGCGAGGCGCTGCCCGCGATCTGCTCGGTGAGCCAGTTGCTCATCGAAACCGCACCCGCCGACGGCGCCGGCACTGCAGTGCACGCCGCCGGTGGTTCCATTCAAGAGGTGCGCGACACCGCGCGTCGCCGGGGAACCACGGTTGACGTCTCACGACTGTTCTACAACGCGCCGGCTCGACAGAAATTCCTCCGCGGCGCGCGCTCCGAATGGCGCAGCATACTCGAGACGATGACGACGATCGCCCTCAACCGGCGCGACGTGCGCTTCACGCTCAGCCACGACGGCAAGCAGAGCTTCTCGCTCCCTGCAGCGCACACACTGCGCGATCGCGTCGCTGCGCTGTGGGGCGCAAACGTCGCCGACCGCATGGTGGACGTCGAGGACGTGCGCGGTGCGATCCAGGTGAGCGGACTCGCCGAGCGCCCCGCCGATGTCGGCACGGCGAGCCGGCGCACGTTCATCACCGTGAATGGCCGCGTCATTCGGGACAACGGAATCATCCGCGCTGCGGAGACGGCGTATCGGTCGACGATCTCCGCTGGGCTGCGCCCGTCGCTGTTGCTGGAGATCGTCGTGCCATCGGCGAGCGTCGACGTCAACGTCCATCCGGCGAAGGCCGAGGTGCGCTTCCAGGATCGCTGGGTCGTGGAGCGCGCGGTGGAAGACAGCGTTCGTCGCGCGCTAGGCACGTTCGACGCGAGCGCTGCACTCGGTGTGCGTCGCTGGTCGCTGAATGGCGCCAACTGGAATGCGCCTGCGTCGGCCGACGTCGAGCTGCTGCGCCCGTTGGCACCTGACGACTCCGGCCTCTTCGCCGAGCGCGACGACGACGTAACCGCTGGCCAACCACTCGACGCACCGCCCGAGCCGGAATTTCCGCCCGTTCATGTCGAACCGGAGCCGCGCGCGCCGATTGCCGTGCCGGCACTGCTTCAGCTCAAGCGCACGTACATGATGTTCGAGCACGACGACGGCGTCGTGCTCATCGACCAGCACTCGGCGCATGAGCGCGTGCTCTACGAGAAGTTCATGGGCATGCTCGAGCGCGGCGAAGCCCCGTCGCAGCGATTGCTCTTTCCGCTCACGCTCCATCTCTCGCCGGCCGAGGGTGAGGCGTTCGAGGCGCATCGCGATCTACTCGCGAAGTTGGGCTTCGAGGTGGACGGCTTCGGCGGACACACGCTGCTGGTGCACAGTGTGCCGATGCCGCATCCACGATTCGACGCCGAGCGCTGTCTGCGTGAGACGCTGGCGACGCTCGTGGGTGATCGCGCGGGTGCAACGCATGCGAAGCACGAGCGACTCGCCGCCACCGTGGCGTGCAAGGCGGCAGTGAAGGCGGGCGACGAGCTCTCGCAAGGCGAGATGCGCGCGCTCTTCATCGCGCTCGGCGATACGCGACTGCCGGCGCACGACGTGCACGGGCGGTCGACGATCGTGCAGCTGTCGTGGCCCGAGCTCGAGCGCCGCTTTGGCCGACAGTAGCGGCACGCCTGTTCGCGTCATCTGCGGTCCGACGGCGGGAGGTAAGACGTCGACCGCCGTGACATTCGCGCGTGTGGCCGACATCTCGATCGTGAGCGCTGATTCGCGACAGCTTTATCGCGGATTCGATGTCGGGACAGCGAAGCCCACTGTGAGTGAACAGCTCGCCGCGCCGCACTTTGGCGTGGACGTGCTCGACCCGACGGAGCGTGCGTCGGCGGCGTGGTGGGCCGACAAGGCCGATGGGTGGATCGATGAGATCGTCGGGCAGGGCAGGACGCCCATCGTCGTCGGAGGCACGGGGCTCTACCTGCGTGCGCTGTTCGGCACCTTGTTCGAAGAGCCGCCGATGGATGCGGGCGACCGCGCCGCGATCCAGGCGTCGCTCGCGGATCACACTACCGAGGAGCTGCGCCGGTGGGTGACGC
>JAQBPV010000497.1 GCA_028287345.1 Gemmatimonadota bacterium | reverse complement strand
ATGGCACCGTCGTGGAGTACTCCGAGCGCTACTTCGGCCAGCGCGCGATCTTCTTCACGGTGTCACGCAACTTTGGTCAGGCGCTCAAGCTTCGTCCGAAGGCTGATCCGGACGTGCCGCAGGCGGGCCCGACGACACCCTGATCGGGCGCACGGTGGATGGCGGCGGGGCCCAAGACGGGTCCCGCTTTGTCATGGGCGGTAGCCAACAATGCTGAGAGATTCTTAAGCCTTTCCAGCGCGTGCGCGCTGTAAGAGACTTGGGGAGCTAGCTCCCACGTCCAGCGTCCTTACGGAGAATCCACATGAGCCTCGCGCCAGCCAAGGTAGCAACTCGGATCGCCGCAGGCATCAAGCGCTTTCAGCCTATTCTCCTGTCTGCCAAAACGCGCGACGTGAACGAGTCCGATACCGTAGTGATCGTGACTGACGTGCTGCACGACCTCTTCGGCTACGACAAGTACTCGGAGATTACTTCGGAGCACTCGATTCGCGGCACATTCTGCGATCTGGCGGTCAAGCTCGACGGTGCACTAGCCTTCTTGATCGAAGTGAAGGCGGTTGGGATGGCGCTGAAAGACGGATTCGTCAAGCAGGCAATCGACTATGCCGCGAATCAGGGAGTGGATTGGGTGGTACTCACAAATGGCATCCTGTGGCGCGTCTACAAGGTCAGCTTCGCAAAGCCAATTTCCCACGAGCTCGTCGTCGAGTTCAATCTGCTCGAGGCCAATCCACGGAACGAAGTTCACGTAGACATGGCGTTCCTGCTTTCGAAGGAGGGATGGAAGCGCTCGCGTTTGGGCGACTATCACCTACAGAAGGAGGCGCTGAGCCGCTTTTCGATGGCGGCTCTGATATTGAGCGATCCCATTCTTGAGGTGCTTCGCCGCGAACTGCGGCGCGTCACTCCAGGACTGCGTGTGGAGATCGCGGAGGTACGTACAGTTCTCGAGGGCGAGGTGCTGAAACGAGACGTTCTAGAGGGTGATCGGGCGTCCGCGGCCAAACGCGCGATAAACCGCGCTGCGAACAAGACGCTGCGTCAGTCGCGAGCAGCGACGTCAGAGACCCGGCGTTCTGCGGGCGACGACGCCCTGGCCGCTGCGGAAGATCCCGAGCTGACGCACTGAGCTCACAAGCGCACCAATGGATTCGGGCTGAAAACATCGGCCCACACGCGAGCGCTCAAAAGGCTCACTCTGACCGCAGCACGTCCATCGGATGAAGGCGCGTGGCGCGAATCGCTGGAATGAATGCTGCGGCGACCATCGCGCAGAACAGCGCGACGCACATCGCCCCGAAGAACGGCGCACTGTAGACATCGACCGATCCGAGAAACGGGCCGATCCAGCCGACGGTCCGGCCGGTGAGATAGAGTCCGATGGCAATCCCGGCGAGCACCAGCACGTTGCCTTCGCGCAATAGCGAATGAAGGATGTCGCGTGTCGTTGCGCCGAGTGAGATACGCACGGCGACTTCGCGTCGGCGGTCGGTCACTGACTGCGCGACGATGGCATAGACGCCCAGTGCCGAGAGGCCAAGCGCCAGCAATCCGAACGTCGTGAACAGGCCGGCGACGAATCGCGTGGACGCGATCTGTGCCGGGATGCCGAGATAGTCTGTCTCGCGAACGACCAGCGGTGGATTGGCAGACGCCTCACGCAGGTTGCGCCGGACCAGTTCGAGGACATTCTGCGGATTTCCTCGCGCCCTCACGAACAAATCGAGCACTGTCGGATACTTGGCGAGGGTGATGCTATCCTGCGTGCTGACGACGCGGTACATGACGCCCAATCTCGAGCTGCTCATGAGCTTCATGTACGCCTGAGCGTCGGCACTCAGCCTGGTCCCCGCGATGCCGACGACACGAAGCAGCGGGGCGTCCGAGTGCAACGCGCCCAGCTTCATCAGCCGGCCCACTGGCTTCGATCTCGGCCACAGGTAGTCTGCGGACTTTCGATCGATCACCATGAGCGCTTCGCCGTGGACGCCGTCGCTGAAGTCTCGACCTTCTTCGATCGGTTGGTCGTACGTTCTGAAGAAGCCGGGCGATACCAGAATGTACGCGCCCATCGGATGCTCGATCTCGCGGAACGAGCCATCCTCGTCGTCGACCGTGATCGCCTGGTTCGTCGGATAGGAGCCAACGACGACGGCGGCATCGGCGACGCCGGCAATGCCGACGACATGGCTCACAAGGGACGTCATCGTCTCCACGGTGGACACTCTCTCGCCGGTTGCCGACGCCGGCAGGGTGATCCTTGCACGAATGAGCTGCGTCGGATCGTAGCCATATCGCTCGTGGATGAGGTGATTCATGTCCGCGGCCTGCAGCGCCGAGCGAGACAGCAGCACGGCAGCACACGTGAGCGGCAAGGTCAGTGCGATCTGCACGATCACGAGCAAACCATAGATGCGCCGGTTCCCCCGATGCGCGCCTGTCCCGGCACGACCCTTCAAGAGTGAATTGAGGTCGATGCGCGACACGTAGATCGCCGGCAGCAGCCCGACGGACACCACGGCGATCACCGCTGCGGCCGCGGCGACTCCGACCATTGCCCAACTGCTGTGCGGCTCGACGACGAATGCACCTACGCGACTGGGAATCGTCGCGCGCAGGATCGCGTTTGCGGCGAGCGTGAACAGCAGTGCGAGTACCAGGGCGACGGCGGCGAGAAGTCCACTCTCGAGCACCAGCTGCCGCACGATCTGCGGGCGCGATGCACCAAGCGCCGATCGCACCGCGAGCTCCCCGCTACGGGTCAGTCCCCGCGCGAGTTGGAGATTGGCCAGATTGGTGCACGCCACGATGAGGATGGCGATCGCCGATCCGAACAGCGCGTAGTGAAACTGTCCAATGTGAAACTGTGTCTTGAGTGGAATCAGCTGGAAGAACGAAGCGGTCGGCGTACTTCCCGCAGCCATCGCGAACCGGGCAGCGAGCTGTCGCAATCCCTGCCTGGCCTGCTCCAGCGTGACGTCGTCTCGAAGACGTATCACCTTGAATGGCAACTTCTCGTCCGGCGAGGCAAAGGTCCACGCATCGTAGTCGAGCGTCGCCATTCGGCCGTAGCGCTCCGTAACGCCGATGACGGTATAGGGCTTCGAGTCCAGCAGCACGGATGCGCCGGTCGGTGATTCGCCCGGCGAAAACAACGCCTCTCGAACGGCGCTGCTGATCACGATCGAGCCGGCGGCCGCGCCAGCATCGATGCCGGGCGTGAGACGTCCCTCGAGTGGTGCGACTCCCAGGACGGTGAAGAAATTCGGGCGCACGTGCGCGTACGCGGTCGGAGATTGCCGCTCGCCTCGTTCGATCGTCCGCCCACCTCCACCGATGAACCATTCCGTATAGGCGGCATGCAATACGGTGCTCGCGCGGAAGGCACGCTCACGCTCCTCGAAATCCACCTTCCTCGCCGGATCTCCGAAGTACTTCAGGGTGAACAGACGCTCCGGATCGCGTGCGCCGATTCGCGGTCGGAGCATCGCATCGAGCACGCTGAACATCGACGTGTTCACCGAAATGGCGAGGGCCAGCGCGAGGATCGTCGCCAGCGCGAATGTTGGTTGCCGCTTCAATGTGCGCGCAGCGATGCGGACGTCCCGTCGCATGCCTTCCAGCCACGCCCACGACGCCTGTTCGAGGGCTTCCTCCTGCTGCTGCCGAATCCCGCCGAAGGCGAGCATCGCCTGTCGATGCGCCTCGTCGCGCGACGCACCTGCGCGCATCAGCTCCTCCGCCTCGAGCTCGACGTGCGCACGCATCTCTTCCTCCATCTCCGCTTCGACGTCGCGGCGCCGCAAGAGCGTGCGGACCGTGCGCTGTAGTGAGCGCATCACGTCAGCTCACCACCTTTCCGTCGAAGATGTGCACGGTGCGATCCGCCTGCGCTTCATAGCGCGGATCATGCGTGACCATACAGATGGTCGCGCCCTGCAGATGCAGGGTCTTGAGCAGATCCATCACCGCCTCGCCGTTCACCGAGTCGAGGTTCCCCGTCGGCTCATCGGCGAGCAGGATGAGCGGCTCGCCCGCCACAGCGCGCGCCACGGCAACGCGTTGCTGCTGGCCACCCGACAGTTGCGCTGGGAAGTGCTTCATTCGGTGCGCCATGCCGACTTTCTCCAGGGCCTCGGAGACTCGCCGCTTGCGCGATTTCTCGCTCATGCCGCGATAGGAAAGCGGGAGCTCGACATTCTCGTAGACCGTCAGGTCGCCAATGAGGTTGAACGACTGGAACACGAAGCCGATCTGCTTGTTGCGGATGCGCGCGCGCTCGGAGGGCGTGAGACTCGCGACTGCCTCGCCGGCGAGTGTGTATTCGCCTTCCGAGGGAGAATCCAGCAGTCCCAGGATGGAGAGCAGCGTACTTTTGCCGCAGCCGGACGGCCCGGCAATCGACAGGTATTCGCCAGGCGATACCGTGAGATCGATGTCGCTCAGCGCATGCGTCTCGATTTCATCCGTCTGAAAGACCTTCCTCAGCTTCGACATGCGGATGAGCGGCTCGCGAGCGACGGTCGTCGTGAAGCTCATCTCAGTCGCACTCGTGCATCGGTGAGCATTTGCGACATGTCGGAGATGATCACGCTGTCGCCCCTGGCCAGGCCGTGCTTCACGACGATGCTGTTCACCGAAGCCTTCCCGACCGTCACGCTCACGCGAATTGCCTCCTTCGCATTGGGAGTCACCTTGAAAAGCCGGATCGTGCTCTCGGCGGCTCCATATGCTGGCCGACTCACGTACATCACGTTGTGGAGACGCTCGATCTCGATGGCACCATCCACCGTGAGGTCGGCACGTGCTCCCCTCGGTAATGGCCCTTCGAGCGCCACCTCGATGGTCACCGTAGCGCCGCGTGACACTGGATCGATGCTGGTCACTCGGCCCATGACGATACCGTCGCGTGTGTCGATCGTCGCGCGTTGGCCGGGCGCGACGTCTTTCGCCATCGTCTCGGGTATGCGCAGGACAGCCTTGAGTTGACCAGGCTGCGCCACGCGCGCGAGCTCGATTCCCGAGTTGACCCACTGCCCTACCTCGAGCTGCGGACTGCCGAGCGATTGCAGCTGGCCTGACTCGCCTGCGGTCACGCGCATCGAGCTCACGCGGTTGTGCTGCGCCTGGAGAATCTCCTTCAGCCCTCCGATCTGCTGTTCGGCGAGCCTCACCTGCTCGGCGTCCGCGGACTTCATCTCCTCCACGCGTCGCTGTTCGAGCTGGTAGCGCATGGTGACTTCCTGCGCGCGATCGTGCGCGGCCTCTACCTCGTTGCGCGTCGCCAGCCTGCCCTTGTCGAGCGAGTCGAGCACACGCGCCGCCCGCTGTGCCTCGAGATGCTGCGTGCGAAGCTGCGCCACCGTCCCCTGCTGCGTGGTGCGCTGCTGCTGTTGAAAGCTCTTGATCTGTGCGAGAGACGCGTACGCTTGCGTGAGCTGTTGCTGCACTTGCAGCGCCTGCAGCTCGACGTCTGCGTTGCTGAGGAGCACGATCGTCGTACCGGCAGTCACCGCTTGCCCGGCCCGCACCGGCAGCGCCTCGATCCGCCCACCAGTGCTCGCGACGATGATGCGCGTGTGCTCGGCCACGAGCGTTCCCGGCCCTCGTACGTCGCGCACCATGTCACCGACGGATACGGTGTCAAAGGTCAATCCAGCTCGCTCCATGGTCGTGACTGCCGGCTTCAGTCGCATGAGCGCGACAGTGGCGCCGAGCAGAATCGCGACGCCGATGCCGACGGACACGTACTTCTTGCGCTGTGATGGCCGGTCGCGCTCAATGTCCATCGCGCGGCCTCGCATCACGCCTGCGGTCGAGTTCATTCCGCACGCAACACCTCCATCGGATCCAGCTTTGTGGCGCGCACGGCTGGAACGAGCGCCGAGAGCACCATCGCAGCGAACAGGGCGACGCACACTGCACCGAACAGCAGCGCGTTGGTGAGGTCGACCTCACCGAGAAACGATCCGAGCCACCCGATGGTCTGCTTCGTCGCATACAGCCCGATCGCGACACCTGCGAGCACGAGCACGTTTCCCTCGCGCAGCAGTGCGTGCACGATGTTGCTCGACGTTGCTCCGAGCGAGATCCGCACCGCCACTTCGCGCTTTCGGTCCGCCACGGACTGTGCAACGATCCCGTACACACCGAGTGCAGAGAGGCCGAGTGCCAGCACGCCGAATGTGGTGAACAGGCCGGCGATGAAACGCAGGACGGTGATCCGCTGCGGAATGCCCAGGTATTCTTCGAACAACTGCACCCTCGGCGGCCGCGTGGCGCGCACGGCGCCGACTTCTTCCGAGGCTGGAGCGAAGTCAGGTTGGGCAACGTCAGAGAGTACTCGACGCACTGACGACGCGACCCGTTGCGGATCGCGCTTGGCACGTACGTAGAGCGTAGCCAGTGTGAAGATGCTCGATGCCGTCACGCTGTCGCTTGCCGTCATGAGACGGTAGATGTGATTGATGCGCAGTGTGTCCGCGGCGCGCCTCAGTTCGCGTGCGCTCTGGCTCAGCTGATCACCGACGACGCCGTTGACCTTGATCCATGGCTCGGCGGTACGTGCACCGTCGAGTTTGACCATCCGTCCGATCGGTGACGACCTTGGCCAGAGATGCCAGCCGGTGCTACGGTCCATGATGAGCGCCGGCACAGTGTTACCGCCCTCAGGAAAGTCGCTTCCGCGTTCGATCGGCAAACCCATGGTGCGGAAGTACGAAGGTGTGACGACCTCGTAGCTCCAACTCTGCGCAAATGTCTCGCGGATGCCACCGTCGGTGTCCTCGACGGTGACGACGCCGTTCATCGGCTTTTGGCGAAAGACGATTCCGGCGTCAGCCACATCCGCGACGCCACGCGCTCGACTCACGAGATTCTCCGCGATCTCGGCAATCGGAAGCTTGGTTCCCGCTGGTGCGGAAAAGAAGAAGTTCGCGACGATCAGCGGCCCGGTGTCGAACCCGAACTCTTCGCGCATGCGATAGTCTGCTTCCGCCGTGCGCAGCGCGGACCGTGAGAGAAGCACGGCCGCAGAAACGAGGGGAAGTGTCAGCGCGATCTGTGTGACGACGAGTGCACCATACGTGCGACGATTCGTCCGGTGTGCGCCCGTGCCGGCGCGGCTTTTCAGCAGCGAGTTGAGGTCTACACGTGAGACGCGAATTGCCGGCGCGAGTCCCACCAGGGTGAGGCACATGACCGCTGCGGTCGCGGCAAATAGCACCATACGCCAGCTCGACTGAGGCTCCACGACATATTGGGCGACGTTTGGTGGAATCGTCGCCTGCAGAAGTGCATTGCCTGCCAGCGTGAGCAACAGCGCGAGCACCAGCGCCGCGGCGGCGAGCACGCCACTCTCGATCATCAGCTGTGACACGATCTGCGGACGCGATGCGCCGAGCGCCGAGCGAACCGCGAGCTCGCTGGCGCGACCGAGGCCCCGTGCCAGCTGAAGGTTCGCGAGGTTCGTGCACGCGACGATCAACACGGCCAACCCCGCACCGATCAGTGCCCAGTGAAAGCGTTGTATCTCGAACTGCTGGGTGATTTCGCTGATGTCGAAGCGCGAGTCCTTCGTCGACTCTCCTTCGGCAATTGCCAGGCGCGCTGCGAGAACGTCGAGCTCCTTCGCCGCGTCCTGCTTCGTCATGCCACTTCGCAGTCGTATCAGATTGGTGGCGATCGCCGCGCCCGGCCGTGGGAACATCCATATGTCCGTATCGAGCGAGAAGGCGCCCGCGTATCGAGTCGTCACGCCGATGATCCTGTACGGCCGAGCGTCAACCTCGATCGTCTGGCCGATGGGCGACTCGTCGTCGCGAAACACCTCGGTTCGCAGTCGGTTGCTGATCACCACCGTGGTTGCCGCCGTCGCCGGATCGCTCGCTGGCGACAACGTGCCCTGAAGCGGCGCGACGCCCATCACCGTGAAATAGTTCGGGCGGACGATGATGACTCTCGCCAGCCGCACCAACGCTCCGCGCTCGACGTTGGCACCGCCAAAACCGTAGAACCCCGAGGCTGTGACTGCCGAGTACGTACGGCCACTCTCGCCGAGGATGCGATCGCGCTCGGAGACGTCGACGCGCTTGCCGATGCGCCCGAAGTAACGAAGCGAGTGCAGTTGTTCCGGATTCCGGACGCCGATGCGCGGATTGATCATGGCATCCAGCACGCTGAACATCGTCGTGTTCACCGCGATGGCGAGGGCCAGCGCGAGCGTCGCGGTGATGGCAAACGTCGGATGTCGCAGGAGCGTTCGAGTGGCGATGCGGACGTCGCGCTGCAGCGCGTCCAGCCACGGGAAGCCTCCCTCTTCGAGCACTTCCTCCTTGCGCTGTTGGACACCGCCGAAGACCAACGCTGCCTGCCGGTACGCTTCCTTCGGCGACATACCGCCCTTCACGAGCTCTTCGGCTTCGAGCTCGAGATGAAGTTGCATCTCGGCGTCCATCTCCGACTCGAGCCGTTCGCGGCGGAAGAGCGTGCGGACCGCGCGACGCAGTGTCACGTCGCTGCCAGAACGCGCGCCACCGCCCCCGAGAACAAGCGCCACTGCTCCTGCTCCGCGCGGTACTGCGCTCGTCCAGCTGTGGTCAGGGAATACACCTTCACCTTTCGTCCCTCTGGTGAGACTCCCCATTCAGCATCGATCCAGCCGCGGTCCTCGAGCCGATAGAGCGCGGGATAGAGCGAGCCCTGATTGACGGAAAGAACGTCTTCGGAGAGCTGCCGGATGCGTTTCGAGATGCCCCAGCCATGGAGTGAGCCGAGGAGAAGGCTCTTGAGGATCAGCAGATCCAGACTGCCCTGAAGGAGATCGGTTCGTGCGGTCACGGCGTGCTCCTGATACATAGACATCCGACAATAGTGCCACGTATTGTCGGATGTCAAGGTATGGCCTGACGGCAGCGGGGAGCGGGTGTAACCTTACCCGCATGCGACCGAACGAATCGATTGGCCCCGTTCTGACCGGATCAATGCGTGCACACCCCGC
Organism: Gemmatimonadota bacterium; assembly: GCA_028287345.1. GTDB lineage: Bacteria > Gemmatimonadota > Gemmatimonadetes > Gemmatimonadales > Gemmatimonadaceae > AG11. The sequence goes on along the minus strand of JAQBPV010000497.1, from coordinate 201 downwards.
GCTGGTCCGGTCGTTCGTTGTTGTCACCGCGTTGCTGCTCTCACTGCCCGCTCCGGCCGTCGCGCAGACATCCATCATCTCGCGACGCGCGAATCGCATCGCCGACTCGGTGCTCGCGCTCATGACGATCGACGAAAAGCTCGGCCAACTCACACAGTTGCCCGCGGGCTCCGATCAGACCGGCCCCACGGTCGATGCCGG
>JAQBPV010000491.1 GCA_028287345.1 Gemmatimonadota bacterium | reverse complement strand
GCCGTACCCAGCCCTCGTTCTGCGTCTCGATCCACGTGTGGATGAAGGCGATGCGTGGCAGCGTGACGGCGTGCGAGCGCACCGTGGGCATCTGCGCGAGCGCCGTGGCCTTGAGGCCGAGCGTCTTCACGACGTCGAGCGATGAGGCGCTATTGGCGACGAGAAACGTTCCCGCGGGGAACGTGACGCCGTTCGCCGAGAAGGCCGTGTCGGAGACGGTGACCTTGTTGCTGCCCATCTTCCACGGCAGCGTGGCGGAGCGCCAATCGCCCACGGGAGCGATCGCGATGGTCGATCCGGTGCCGGCCGTCGAGCCGTTCACGACGACGTCCGACGTCAGCATCGACATCGGTTTTGTCAGGACGGCCGAGTCGGCGATGGTGTGCGCGGTGACGTGACGCAGTTGGTCGAGCGACCATCCAGTGTCGTCGTATGGTGAAGGATCGTCGGGACGGAAGCGCTGAATGGCGAGCACCGTTCGAACGAGCGCCGTGTATGGTTGATCCATGCGGACGATCCAGTCGCCCGCGTGGACGGTGAGCGCCGTCTTGGCGACAACAGTGCTGTCGCGCTGGGCTGCGCTGTCGGGCCGTGCTGCTGCTGTTGCAGGTGCGCCCGCGGCGCCGGGCCCTGCACCACCGGTCACGAGCCCGCGCTCGATCACGGCAGGCATCGTCTGCGCCGTGAAGTCCGCCGTCGCAACGTGCACCTCACTCCCGATCTTGCGGAAGTAGTTGATCAAATCCCCCGCCTCCGCTGCGCGCTTCTGGTCGTGCGGAATGACGAACGCGTAGGGCGCCGACCGTTTGCCGCGGTCGACCATGCGCGTCGCCTTGAGCGAGAAGTTCTCCATGAACGTCTCGTGATTCTTCGCGACGTAGTTCAGCGCGACGAGCACGCCGGACTGCTGATAGTTGATGTTGCTGCGGATGCACCACTTCACGCCGTTCACCGGCGGGTTGGGCCGATCCCATTCGCGTGACGTCGCCGAGCCCTGGAGCTTCACGATCTGGCAGTCCGCGCCGCCCGAGGTGTACGTCTCGTAGAACTTGCCAAGCGAGTTCCGGAACTGCGCGATGCCGAGCATGTAGTTCGGCGCCCATCCGTCGTAGAAGCCGTGCGTCCATACGCCGGGGAGTCCGCGCTTGGTGAGCTCGGTGATCTCCTGATAGGCGAGCGTGTGCCATTCGTCCACGACGATGGGATCGAACTGGTCGTTGTACGGACCCGTGCCGGTGCTCGTGTAGAGGAAGGGCACGGACTCATGGAGGTCGTGCATGATCGTCGGGCGCCAGTGCAGGAAGCCGGTGTTCATGTTCTGCGTGAGCTTGATGCTCATCATCAGGCCATCGCGATTGTTGTCGTGCGCGATGTACTTGCCCCAGTAGATGGTCGGGATGCCGCCGCGTCCGAGCTTGAGCTGCTTCTCCTCCTCGATGAGGTCGACGATGCGATTGCGTCCGTCGACTTCGGTGGCCGGCGTGATGAGCGTGATGACGTTGCTGCGGATTTGCTGGACGTACGGCGTCTCCTCCACGGCGAGGCGATAGAGCAGCTCCATGAGCATTTCGGGGCTGCCCGTCTCCGGCGCATGGATGGTGCCGGTGAGCCAGTACATCGGCTTCGAATCGCGAATGAGTCGCGCGCGCTCGTCGTCGCTCACGCCGCGCGGATCGGCGAGCTTGGCGGTCATCGCACGGTAGTCGTCGAGATGCGCGATCGTCGCGGAGTCGGCCACGGCGGCGATGATCATTTCCCGTCCCTCTTCACTCATGCCGAGCGAGAACACCTTTACGCGCGGCGACGCGGCATCCACGGCGCGGAAGTATTTGTTGAGATCCTCCGTGCGCGACAGGCGACCGATGGTGCCGGGCACGTAGCCGAGCACCTTGAGCACGGTGGGAACGGTGCTGGACGCCGGGAGGTGGTCGACGAGCTCCGTGGTGAACTTCCACGTGGGATCTGTGGGAGTGAGCTCCTTGATCTTCGCGGTGTACTCGGGGTCGTTGGCCTGCTGGGCAGACGCAGCTGGCGCGAGAAGCAGGAGACACAGTGCGACGCGACGACGGAGAGGCATGATCGAGGGTTCTGAGAAACGGTAATTGCGACCGCAGTGTGAGCTGTCGACAAATATGACTACGGCGTCGTCCTTGGCGAGTGGCGCGCATCATACCCATTGGGTATCGTACGGCCATGGAGCTGCGCCACCTACGATACTTCGTCGCGGTTGCTGAAGAGCTTCATTTCGGACGTGCCGCCGCGCGCCTGCACATCGCGCAGCCACCGCTGAGCCGCCAGATTCGCGACCTCGAGCGCGAAGTCGGCACACCCCTGTTCGAGCGCACGCCGCGCGGCGTCGATCTCACGCCTGCCGGAAGCGCGTTCCTTCCCGAAGCACGACTCACCCTCGCACAGGCCGAACGCGCGCAACGCACCGCGCTGCGCGCCGCGCGAGGCGAGACCGGCCGCCTTCGCGTCGGATTCGTCGACGCGGCCACGCACTCGGGCGTGCTGCCCAACGTCCTCAGCTTCTTCCGCATGCACCTGCCGAGCATCGGGCTGTCGCTGTTCGAGATGGACGGGCGACAGCAGGAGGAAGCCCTGCGCGACGGACGCATCGACCTCGGGCTTCTGCACAGTCCACCGCTCGACGCCGATCGATGGCTGCGCGTGGAATCCGTGTTCACCGACCCGGTGATCATCGCGGTTCCCGAGGATCATCGTCTCGCGGGCCGCGCGCGCTTCACGCTCAGTGGTCTCGCCGAGGAGTCGTTCGTCCTCTTCCAGCGCGACGTCGCGCCCCCGATCTACGACGACATCATTGCGCGCTGCAGGGCGGAGGGATTCAGCCCGCGCGTCGTGCAGGAGGCGGCAGGCTGGAACACGCTGGTGAGTCTCGTCGGCGCGGGAGTCGGCGTCGCGTTCATTCCACGCTCGCTGCAGCAGTACAAGCAGCAGGGCGTCGCCTATCGCTCCGTGCCCGACCTCTCCGTCGACATGGAGCTCTCGGCAGTCTGGAAGCGCGGCGACAGATCGCCCGTGCGCGAGCGGTTCGTCACCGCGTTGCGTGCCGTCGGACGCACGCGATCTCGCACGCCGTCGCCGAAGGGCTGACCTGGAGCAGTGCGAACGGCGCGCGAAAGAATCACCACGCCGATGCTCGCCAATGCGACGAGTGCCAAGCCACCGCGCAGCGTGAGAAAGTTCGCCACAGTGCCGATGAGTGGAGGCCCTGCCAGCAATCCCGAATAGCCGCACATCGAGACCACCGCGATCGCCGCACCAGGCACCACGCCGGGCGTTCGCGCCGCCGCGGCGAGCGTGAGGGGGAAAATGATCGCCAACCCAGCACCCACGGCTCCAAAGCCGATGACCACCGGCAATGGCTGCGGGAAGGCGAGCGCCAATCCGATGCCGCACAGCGCGATCGCGCCCCCGATCCGCGTCAACCGCTCGGCGCCCAGTCGCGACGTCAGTGTGTCGCCAACAGCTCGGCCCGTGGCCATCATCAGCGAGAAGCTCGCGAAGCCCGCCGCGGCGAGTCCTGGTCCGGTGCCGATGACGTTGCGCAGGTAGACGGCGCTCCAGTTCATCATCGCGCCTTCGCCGAACAACACGCAGAAGGCGAGGACGCCGAGTGCAATGAGCGCGCGCAGCTGTCCCGCGACGAATGGTATGTGCGGCGCGGCGTCGGTGTGAGCGGGCAGCATGCGCGCGACGGCAATCGAGGCGCCGATGGCGATCGCGACGCCGACACCGGCGAGGTGCGGCGCCGGACCAATGCCGCGAGCGGCGACGCTTCCACCGATCGCTGCGCCGATCAACCCGCCGAAGCTGTAGAACGCGTGAATGCGTACCATGATCGGCTGGCTGTACTTGGTCTGTACCGCGGCCGCCTGCGCGTTCATGGCGACGTCGAGGATGCCGTTCGTCAGGCCGAGCGCAACGAGCGCGGCGAGGAGCAGCCCGAAGCTCGGCGCGAGTGGTGGCAATGTGAGAGCAATCGCGAAGGCGATGGCGCCCGCCCACGTCACAGGGCGACTGCCGTATCGTGCGACGAGCCGTCCAGAGACCGGCATCGCGGCGATCGCGCCCACCGACACCCCGAGGAGCGCGATGCCGAGCTGTCCGTCGCTCAGTTGAAGCGAGCGCTGGACGGCAGGAATGCGCACCGCCCAGTTCGCCGTGCCCACCCCCGTCAGGAGGAAGACACCAGAGACAGCCCAGCGCGGGCCGAGGTCGATCTTCACTACGCGGCCACGATGAGTGCGGGCTCGGTCGGCTCCCCAGTGGCGCGGATGGTCACCCAATCCGTGCGGATGCGGTCCCACTCCTGAATCACGAGCGAGTGCTCCTCGAAGAAGTGGCGAACCTGCGGCGGCTGGTACTTCGCGATCTCCTCGAGGATGGGCACGAGCACGCTCAACGCATCGTCGCTCATGACGGTGCGTCGCGCGATCTCGGTGATCTGCCGCGTCTGCGAGACGGCGATCGTCAGTCCTTCCCCACGATTCACGTGCAGCATGACGTGGAGGTCGGAGCTTCCGTCGCCGACGTAGACGACCCGCTCGCGCGGGACGCCGAGCGCGGTGCGCAGCTCTTCGAGCGCGGTGACCTTGCCATATCCGGCGGCGACGCTGTTCACCGACGAGATCTCGCCGGAATACTCATCGTAGCCCAGCCGCGTTCCGATGATGTGGCTGGGCGGCACGATGTTCTCGAGCGCAGAGAGAACGATCTCCTCAGGCGCAGCGGAGACGACGTAGAAGTCGAACCGGTATCCTTCGATGCCCTTGTTCAGCAGCGACGACAGTCGCTCGATGTTGCCCTTGAGCCGGATGCGCCTGCCTACTTCGGCGAGGTCTTCGCGGCGCACGCGGCGATACTCCGGATCGTGGCGAAGCAAATAGGTCAGCTCGGCGCCCGACTGTACGAGATTCAGTCGAGACAAGCCCGCGACCTTCTCATCGAATCCGGTGATGCCGAGCATCTCGCTCAGCAGGCGCCCGGAATCGTTGAAGCTCAACGTTTGATCGAAATCACTGACGAAAAGAAAGTGCTTGGTCATGGTGCAGATACATCTCCTGTCCGCTTCCCGGTGTGCCACATACAGCAACTTGCCCACATGGCAGTATCGGCAAAGCGGACTTACGGCTCCATAGAGAATTAGCCGATCCGAACCATTCGAGCCAATACAATCTGGGTTGCGAGCGATACCCGTGGGGTATCGAGTTGGTCACTTGTCATCCCGCTCGAGCGGAGCGAGTGTCGGGATCACGATGTCGCTTCATCGCGGTTGGATCGCTTCGATCGGTACCGCGCCATCCTGCGTGGCGATGTATGCCCCAATCAGGTTCGCGTGCTTGAGCACGACGTTGTCCGCCGACCCACTCAGGATTCCCGCAAGAAGCACGGCAAGAAACGCGTCGCCCGCGCCGACGGTGTCGCGCACGTCCACCTCGAAGCCGTCGTGCTCGCTCCATGCACCGTCGCGCCACATGACGGCGCCCTCCGGTCCGCGCGTGACGCACACGACGTTGCAGCCGAACTTCTCCGCGATGGACGTCGCCGCCTCGCGCGTGTCGGCGGGAAGGCCGTACCACTTGATCAGCTCCCCAAGCTCGACTTCGCTGAGCTTCACGACATCCGCGCGCTGCAGCGAACGGCGCACGACCTCCTTGTCGTCGAAAGGCGGACGAAGATTCGCGTCGAACACCATGAGCGCCTTGCTCTGCCAGAGCCGCTCGATCGTTGCGCGCGTCACCTTGTTGCGCTGCGCAAGGCTTCCGAAGACGATGGCGCGCGCCGCCTCTGCTCGCGTCAGCAGCTCCTCGTTCACGACGATGGCGTCCCACGCCGCGGGCGCCACGATCTCGTACGCCGCGCCGCCCGACTGGTCGAGCGACACTCGGACAAATCCCGTCGGGAGCGTTTCGTCGACCTGGACAAGGTCCGTCGCCACGCCATAGCGCGCGGCGCGGCGGATGATCTCCTCGCCCAGCCGATCGTCACCAATGCGGCTGACCATCGCCGCGGCAATTCCCGCCGCACGCAGGTGGCACGCGACGTTGAACGGCGCGCCACCGAGAAATAACCCTGCCGGCAGCGAGTCCCAGAGTACCTCGCCCACACAGAGAACTTCCGCCGTCGCCACCGAGTCGCTCAGGGCGCCACTCGGTTGCGCGAGGGACGCGCGAGCAGCAGCATGAAGACCCCGAAGGCGAGCATCACCAGCCCCCACCACATGTTGATCTGGCCGCCTTTCGTGAATGCCCGCGTCACCGCGGACGGCTCGAGGAATCCGTACACGGTCAGCAGTAGACCGATCAGCGTGAACAGCGCGCCGATCGGTACGCGGACGTCGAGATCGCCTGTAGCGCTCATGGGTTTAGGCGAAGATGAGGTTGAGTAGAAGCAACAGTGCGAGTACGACCAGGCCAAGGAACGCCGGCTTCTCCCACAATGAACGTGCCGCGCTCTCCGGCTTTGGCGTCAAGCTGTAAACGAGTCCAACGAGCTCGTTCTCCGGCCGTGGGCGCGTGACGACACTGATCAGAATCGTAATGACGAAGCACGTCGTCCACGCGGCGATCGCGGTCCAGAACGTCTGGCCCAGCTCGCTGCGGTAGGTGTACAGCACGCCAAAGTATCCGCCCTTGATGCCCGGCACCGAGCCCGCGGGAAGCGTAAGTCCGTGGTGCAGCGCTGCGGCGACCGTTCCCGAGACCAGCCCCCAAAACGCCCCGTGCCCGGTGCTGCGCTTCCAGAACATGCCGAGGAAGAACGTGGCGAACAGCGGCGCATTCACGAATGCAAACACGAGCTGGAGCAACTCCATGATGTTGTTGAACGACGCAGCGACGTACGCGGCGGCAATGGCCAACGCGATGCCGACGACCGTCGCGACGCGTCCGACCCAGAGGTAGTGCGCGTCGTCGCCATCCTTCTTGACGTAGGTCTGATAGAGATCGTACGTCCACACGGTGTTGAACGCCGTGACGTTGCCCGCCATGCCCGACATGAACGACGCGAGCAGCGCGGCCAGCCCGAGTCCCAGCATCCCGTTCGGGAACAGGTGCATGAGCATCGACGGCGTGGCGAGATCGTAGTTGAGCACGACCTTGCCCGCCGAATCGAGCAGCGGTGCGCCGTTCGCCCCGACCTTGGCGGGAATGATCCCCGACCCACCGATGACGAGCGCGATCATGCCCGGCACGATGACGAGGAAGGGAAATATCATCTTCGGGAATGCAGCGATGAGCGGCGTCCGACGTGCGGATTCCATCGAGTCCGCAGCCATGGCGCGCTGCACGACGAGGAAATCCGTGCACCAGTAGCCGAAGGAGAGCACGAAGCCCAGCCCCATCACCAGCCCGAACCATTCGACGCCAATCAGGTTGTGGGCCGGCGCGTCCATGCCCTGCCACGCATGCGTGTATGCGCCCGAAGGATGTCCCTGCGAGACGGCCAGCGCGGACAACTTCGCCGTGAGCCCTGACCATCCGCCGACTTCATTCAGTCCGACGATCACCAGCGGCGCAAAGCCGAACACGATGAGGAAGAACTGGAGCACTTCATTGTAAATCGCGCTCGTCAGTCCGCCGAGGAGGATGTACGAGAGGACAATCGCAGCAGAGATCAACACGCTGAAATTGAAGCTCCAGCCGAGCAGGAGGTTCATCAGCATGCCCATGGCGTACATCGACACGCCGGACGAGAACACCGTCATGACGGCGAACGACACCGCGTTGAACGCGCGTGTCTTTTCGTCGAAGCGAAGGCGCAGGTACTCCGGCACCGATCGCGCCTTCGATCCATAGTAGAACGGCATCATGAAGATGCCGACGAAGAGCATCGCCGGCACGGCGCCGATCCAATAGAAGTGGCTGGTCGAGATGCCGTACTTGGCACCCGACGCGCCCATGCCGATCACTTCCTGCGCGCCGAGATTGGCCGAGAGGAACGCGAGGCCGGTGATCCAGGCGGGCAGCGATCTCCCCGACAGAAAGAAATCCGTGCTCGTCTTCATCGCTCGGCGCAACTGCCAGCCGATGCCAAGGACGAACGCGAAGTACACGCAGATGATGATGTAGTCGATCCACGTGAGACCGACGGCAGTCAGGACAGGCGCCATCTACACGAGTCTCCTGCTTGGGAGGGGACAGCCGCGAGCGAGCGGCGTTAGGGTATCACTGGTGCGACTGAAAAGCGAGGGAACGATTGGGTTCACGACTTTCTGCCGTCCGCGCCGAAGAGGTGCGCCCGCGCTGCTGGAACACGCACCGCGATCAGATCGCCGACTGAGGGCAGTCGTTCTCCCGACACGGACGCGAGCAGTCGATTCGTCCCGACGTCGAAGTGGATATGGCTCGTACCGCCAAGCCGCTCGACCAGCACCACGCGACCCGCGAGACGGGACGCTGCGTCGGCGTCGTCGAGAACGTCGCCTACCACCACCTCGAGATCCTCCGGCCGAATACCGAGCGTAAGCCTCGACGCCGCAGGAGCCGTCAGCGTATCCGAATCCAGGCCGACTCGCACCCCCTCCGCGACGAAAGAACCTCCATCGAGCACCCCTTCGATGAAGTTCATCGGCGGCGTGCCAATGAATCCAGCCACGAACCGATTGGCCGGTGCCCGATAGAGATCGATCGGCTTGCCGACCTGCTGAATGCGACCGCCCGCGAGCACCACGATCCGATCGCCGAGGGTCATCGCCTCCACCTGGTCGTGTGTGACGTAGACGGTGGTCGTCTTCAGCCGTCGCTGCAGTCCACCGATCTCGATGCGCATCTGCCCGCGTAGACCGGCGTCGAGATTCGATAGCGGCTCGTCGAACAGAAAGACGAGCGGCTCGCGCACCATCGCCCGGCCCATTGCGACACGTTGCCGCTGGCCGCCGGAAAGCTGCTTGGGTTTGCGATCCAGCAGCGGGTCGATGCTCAGGATACCCGCCGCCCACGCCACGCGGCGCGCGATTTCCTGCTTCGGCACTTTGCGCAGCTTGAGGCCGAGTGAGAGGTTGTCGCGGACGGAGAGGTGCGGATAGAGGGCGTAGTCCTGGAACACCATCGCGACGTCGCGCTCGCGCGGCGCGAGGTGCGTGATGTCGCGCCCGTCGATGCGAATGCTGCCCGACGTCACCGACTCGAGGCCGGCCACCATGCGAAGGATCGTGGACTTGCCGGAGCCGGAACCGCCGACGAGGACGAGTAGCTCACCGTCGGCAACCTCGAGGTTGAATTCCTCGACGATGGTGGCGTCGCCGAATGTCTTCGTCACGCGATCGAAAGTGACTGACGGCATCTAACCCTTCACTCCTGCGCCAGCCATGCTCTCGATGAAGTAGCGCTGCAGGAACATGTACGCGATGACGACCGGCACCACGAGCACCATGGCCGCCGCGAGCGAGACGCCGAGCGTCCCTGCTCCGCCGCCGAGTGCGAAGACAGTGAGCAGTTGTGGGAGCGTCATGATGTGCTGGTCACGGACGACGAGAAGGGGCCAGAGGACTTCGTTCCACGATCCCATGAAGGTGAAGATCGCGACGATGGCGAGCGCGGGTTTCGCAAGTGGCCAGAAGATCGTGAAGAGGATGCGCAACTCACCCATGCCGTCCATACGCGCGGAGTCGATGAGCGACTGCGGGATCTGCAGGAAGAACTGGCGCAGCATGAGGATCGCCGTCGC
>JAQBPV010000427.1 GCA_028287345.1 Gemmatimonadota bacterium | reverse complement strand
ATGAGTATCGCAGTCGGCCGCCCTATCAGCGGAACGACTACCTGGGCTGGATCATCAGTCCAAAGCTCGAGCCGACGCGACAGCGCCATCTCGGACAGATGCTGGCCGAGTTGGCGATTGGCAACGTCTACATGAACATGCCCTGGCACGGCGAGGACTGAACGACGACGGCCCGGTCTCCTCACGGAAACCGGGCCGTCGCGTCCTGGTACGTGACGTCACTCCTGGCGGCGCCGCTTCAGTCCAAACCCCGCAAGGGCGAGCAGTCCGGTCGCCATGAGGCCGAGCGACGCCGGCTCCGGTGTCGCCACGAGATTCGCGCGGATCTCGCCACCCGGGTAGGTCGCGTTGTGAATGTTGGAATACGCATTTCCAGCATTCATTCCGTTGATCAGTGCCGCCTGCGCGCCCGCTGCCGTTCCACCGCCGAAGGTGTTCAGGAAGCTGGCCGTGTACACGGTCGGATCGGTGAGATCGAAGATGTGGTTGTAGGTGCCCGACGTGGTCGTCGGGAAGCCCGTGAAGCCCACCGCCACGCCGACGTTGTTGCCGGGCGCGATGCAGCAGTGAATGTGCGCCGCCGCTGGAGCGCCACCGACCAGTCCCTGCCAGAACATGTCGACGGTGAGGAAGTTCCCGCTGAGGAGAACGTCGATGTATCCCGTCGCCGTCGAAGGATTGGCGGGGTTTTCATTCGCACCGGACATCGCACCGGCCCAGTGCTGCGCCTGCACCGGGGTTGCGACGGCAATCAGCGCCGCCGCGAGGGTGAAACCACGCAACCTTCGGATGACTGCATTCATGCGTCTCTCCTCGAGGTGTGTCGTGAGCGTCCGAACTGAATCGGGGGGAGCAATTCTAGTCTTCCCGGGACACGCACGCAATGCGTCGCGGCTCGTGTGGCTGGCGTCGCGGACGCCGAGTGGGCATGATGGAGTCGTTCGCCCGCCACGTCCTGAAAAAGGAGTCTGGATTGCCAGCTTCGTATGCTCGTCGCGCCGTGTTGGTCTGTATGGTGTTGCTCGCGCCGTTGGTACTCGCCTGCAGCGACAAGCCGGCAACGCCAGCTCGCACCGCACCGGTCGGACCCGCGCCGGACTCCTTTCGCGTAGCCTTCGAGACCACGCGCGGAAGGTTCGTCGTCCAGGTCAAACGTGCATGGGCGCCACAGGGCGCTGATCGCTTCCATGATCTCGTGGCCGAGCACTTCTTCGACGACAACGCGTTCTTCCGCGTGCTGCCAGAGTACATCGCGCAGTTCGGTGTGAACAACGATCGGAAAATCAACGAGGCATGGGAAGCGAAGAAGATTCCTGACGACAAGGTGCTTCAGAAGAACGAGCGAGGAACGCTCACCTTCGCGAGCGACGGAAAGGATACGCGTACGCATCAGCTCTTCTTCAACCTCAAGGACAACGCCAAGAACCTCGACAGCGACGGCTTCGCGCCGATTGGCCGGGTGGTGGAGGGATTGCCCGTGGTCGAGTCGATCTACAGCGGCTACGGGGAGACGGTGAACTACCATCTCGTCGCGACGCTCGGGAACTCGTACCTCAAGCGGATGTTTCCCAAGGTCGACTACATCAAGACGGCGACGATCGTCCCGTGACCACCCGCGCGCGAAAGTCGGCGGCGCCTGACCCCAAGTCAGTTCGCGACGCATTCAGCGCCGCGCTCGACTCGTTGATCGCGCAGGTGAAGACCGACCGCTCCATCCTTGCGGCCATACTGTGTGGCAGCCTGTCGCACGACACCGTGTGGGCGAAGTCGGACATCGACCTCATGCTCGTGACGATCGACGATCGCAAGCTGGACAGGGAAGGCATGACGCTCTACGCCGACGGCGTGAACGTGCATGCGGGCCTCATGCCGCGCGCCGAGTTCCGGAAGCTGGTGGAGGGCTCAATCCGGAACTCGTTCGCTCATTCCTATCTTGCCAAGGGGCGGTTGCTCTACACCCACGACGAGTCCATCGCCGACCTCTGCGCTCGGCTCGGCGAGCTCGGCGAGCGCGATACGATGATGCAGCTCTTCCGCGCCGCCACCGCTGCGCTGCCGGCGCTCTACAAGGCGCACAAGTGGATGATCACGCGCGGCGATCTGGAGTACACCGCGCTCTGGATTCTCTACACGGCTGCGGCGCTCGCGCGCATCGAGATCCTCGAAGCGCGACAGCTGGCGGATCGCGAAGTGCTACCACAGGCGCTGAAGCTGAACCCAGCGTTCTTCAAGATCATCTACACGGACCTGATCAGCACGAAGAAGACGGTTGGCAACGTCAGTGCCGCGCTGGATGCGATCGACGGATATCTGGCCGATCGTGCGGCGACGGTGTTCGCGCCGTTGATCGAGCACCTGCGTGAAGTGGGCGAGACACGATCGTGCACGGAAATCTCGAACTACTTTTCGCGGAATTTCGGGATCGAGGACGTGGTCACGGCGTGTGAGTATCTCGCCGATCAAGGGTTGATCGGGAAAGCGGCGGTTTCCGTACAGCTCACGAAGCGGAGCAATGTGAATGTGCAGGAGCTGGCGTTCTTCTACCATTCGTAAGTGCGGATACGGACTTCATCCGCGCTTCCGACGAAAGGCGATGGTAGGAAAGGGCAGAAGCAAACTGAAATGGCCGGATACTACGTAGTTGATCCTGCTCTTTCAGTTGCTTTCCGCCGTTTCTTTTTGCCGATGACATGCCCACGGGAACAAATGCTGATGCATGCTCCGCCAATTCCCACGCGATGAAGCGCACCCCAAAACGCCCCACCGCTCGTTCCACGGCCCGTACGACCATCGCCGTACAGGGCGCACGCGTGCACAATCTCAAGAACATCTCCGTCGAGATCCCGCGCGACAAGTTGATCGTCATCACCGGACTTTCCGGGTCCGGCAAGTCGAGCCTCGCCTTCGACACCATCTACGCCGAAGGACAGCGGCGCTACATGGAGTCGCTGTCGAGCTACGCGAAGCGGTTCGTCGCCCAGGTCGCCAAGCCTGACGTCGACTTCGTGTTCGGACTCTCGCCCGTCATTTCCATCGAGCAGAAGACGATCGCCAGCAATCCGCGATCGACCGTCGGCACGATGACCGACATCGCGAGCTACCTGAATCTCCTCTACGCAACCATCGCAATCCCCCACTGTCCCCGCACCGGCGAGGTTGTCCCGAGCCGCTCGGCCAGCCAGATCGTCGAGGCGATTCTTTCGCTGCCCGAGGGCACGGAGGTCGAGTTGCGTGCGCCGGTGTTCAAGGTCTATGGCGAGGAGCTGGAGTTCGTCTTCAACGAGCTGCGCAAGAAGGGCAGTCGGCGGCTGATCATCGACGGCAAGATGGTCGACATCTCCAAGGAGGTGGACGTCGACGACGCGAAGGTCAGGAACATGGATGCGATCGTCGACCGTCTGATCGTCGGACGACAACACGAAAAGGCGATCAAGGCCGGTGTCGCCAACACGCTGCTCGTCGGCGACGGGCTGATGCAGATCCAGATTCTGAAGGGCGCGACGAAGACGCAGTCCGAAAAGTTCTACGAGGGACTGTGCAGCAAGACGCACAAGTTCACGTACGGCGAGATCGCGCCCGAGGTCTTCATGTTCAACAATCCCGAGGCCGCATGCCGCACGTGCGGCGGTCTCGGAGTCGACAAGCTGACGCATCCCGACCTGCTCATTCCAGATCCGCAGCGCAGCATTGCCGGCGGATGCTTCGTGAAGGAGGCGTTCAAGTACAATCCCGACAATTGGGACGGACGCATCATGTACACGCTGTCGCGCGAGCTCGGTTTCTCGATCGACACGCCGTGGCGCGATCTGCCCGAGTCCGCGCGCAACGCCGTGCTCTATGGTGTCGACAGGAAGTTCAAGACCGTCGCACCGCCTGGCGCCAAGGTGCGGCGTGAGGATTGGGAGAGACACGAGATCGGCTTCCGCGGCATCGCGCGCCGTATCGAGCGGCACTACCGCAATTATCGCCAGCGCGGCGAAGGCAACGCGGGCATGGAGGCGTGGCTCGACAAGGTGATGGTCGAGCACGTGTGTCCCGACTGCAAGGGCTCGCGCCTCCGCGCCACGCGGATGTTGTTCACGATCTCCGGCAAGACGATCTACGACGTCGGCCAACTGCACTTCGACGAGCTTCACGCCTTCCTCGGCACGATCAAGCCGGCGGGACGTGGCGCCGATGCCGGTCGGCAGGTCGTCAACGAGATCCGCGGCCGCATCGGACTGCTGCTCGGCATCGGCCTAGACTACCTCAACTTCAACCGCCGCTCGAGCACACTGTCCGGTGGTGAATCACAGCGCATTCGTCTCTCGACGCAGATCGGCTCGGGACTCATGGGCATGCTCTACGTGCTCGATGAGCCGAGCATCGGGTTGCATCCGAAGGACAACGTGAAGATGATCGCGACGCTCGAAAGCCTGCGCGACATCGGCAATACGGTGATCGTCGTGGAGCACGACGAGGACACGATTCGCGCCGCCGACCACATCATCGAGATGGGGCCAGGACCCGGCGTGCACGGTGGCGAGGTCGTGGTGCAGGGGACGCTCGCCAACGTACTCGCGTCGAAAAAGTCCCCGACGGGACAGTTCCTGTCGGGCAAGCGCTCGATCGCGATGCCGAAGCAGCGGCGCAAGGGCACTGGGCATTCGCTCGCAGTGCGCGGCGCGCGCGAGAACAACCTCAAGGACGTCGACGTCGAGTTTCCGCTCGGCAAGTTGATCGCGATCACGGGTGCGTCGGGCTCGGGGAAGAGCACGCTCGTCAACGACATCCTCTACAAGGCGCTATGGAAGCGGCTCGTCGACACAAGAACGCTGCCTGGGGAGCACGATCGGGTGGACGGCATCGAGTACGTCCACAAGATCGTCAGCATCGACCAGTCGCCGATCGGTCGCAACAGTCGCTCCAATCCAGCCACGTACATCGGCTTCTACGACAACATCCGCGATCTCTTCACGCAGGCGCCGCTCTCCGTTGAACGCGAGTACAAGGCGGGCCGCTTCAGCTTCAACGTGAAGGGTGGTCGTTGCGAGGAGTGCCAGGGGGAGGGCTCGATCACGACGCAGATGTACTTCATGCCCGACGTCGAGGTGACGTGCGGCGCGTGCAAGGGCGCGCGCTTCAACAGCGAGACACTCGAGGTGACCGTCCGCGGCAAGACGATCGACGACGTGCTCAACATGTCCGTCGAAGAGGGAGTCGGTTTCTTCGCCGTGGAGCCGGCGATCGGCAAGAAGATCGAAGTGCTGAACGAGCTCGGACTGGGCTACCTCACGCTCGGCCAGTCATCGACGACGCTCTCCGGCGGCGAGGCGCAGCGCATCAAGATTGCCGCGGAGCTGAGCAAGCTGCAGCGATCGAAGCACACGCTGTACATCCTCGACGAGCCGACGACCGGCCTTCATCTCGCCGATGTGGTGCGACTGTTGGAGTCATTGAACCGTCTTGTCGACGCGGGACACACAGTCCTGCTGATCGAGCATCACCTCGACGTCATAAAGACCGCCGACCACGTCATCGACCTCGGTCCCGAAGGCGGGCACGCGGGAGGTGAGGTCGTGGCGACCGGGACGCCGGAGGACATCGCGGCGTGCAAGGCGTCGTACACGGGATCGTTTCTCAAGACGCACCTTCGTGCTGCGAAGTAGCTTGAGAGAGCCATGACCCATCCCAACTCGTCGCGCCAGCGGTATCGCGAGTTCGTCGAGGACTACAAGCACGGACGCCTCGACGAGGCCGCGGAATCGCACGGCGTCAAGAAGACTGGCGGCGAGTCTGGTGCCGAGGTTACGGTTCCTGCCGCCGCTGACGCAAAGGGGATGCTTCGCGGCAAGCGACGCGAATACCTGCGCGAATACGTCCGCTGGCTGTGGCCGCACCGCCGTCGCATCGGCGTGGTGTTCACCTTCGCGCTCATCGCGGCCGGAATTCAGATGGTCGAGCCGCTGTTCATGCGGTACATCATCGACAAGGTGCTGCTCAACAGGGCACTCGACACGCCCGCGCGACTCGTTCGGCTCAACCTCGCCGGGTCGACGTTTTTCGTCGTCATCATCATCTCGAGCGTGCTCGGCCTCGTGAAGGACTACCGGCAACGGATCCTGAATGTTCGAGTGATGCTGTCGCTGCGGAGAGCGCTGTTCGACCGCCTGCTGCACTTGCCGCTGCCCAGGCTGTGGGACATGAAGACGGGTGGCATTCTGTCACGTCTCACCGGCGACGTCGAGACGACGACCGGCCTCCTGCAGATGGCAATCGTGTCGCCGGCGCTGTCGATCATCCGGCTCGTCATCGGCATCGGCGTGCTGATGACGCTCAACTGGCGACTCGCGCTGATGGCGATGGCCGTGATCCCGGGCGCGGTGTTCATCAGCTTCTGGTCGTCGAAACGCATTCGGCCGATCTACCGCGCGGTGCGCAAGGACGCCGAGATCATCGACGGCCGCGTGGGCGAGACGTTCTCCGGCATTCGCGTCGTGCGTGCATTCAGCCGGGAGGCGCGCGAGCTGGTCGACTACATGACCGGCCGCCACACCGTGCTGCGCAAGGAGCTCTTCGCCCATCGACGCGAGCTCGCGCTGTGGACATCGTGGGGGTTGATGACGGCGATGGTCAACGTCGTCATCGTGTGGTATGGCGGCTACCTGAACGTGCAGGGCCGGGCGTCGGTGGGCGACATCATGGCCTTCCAGTGGTACACGTTCCTGCTGATGAATCCCGTCTGGAACATCGTCAACTCGTTCTCCGAGTTGCAGCGGTCACTCGCCGCAATGGAGCGCGTGTTCGAAGTGTTGGCGATGGAGAACGAGAAGCCCGACCGTTCGAATGCGACCGATGCGCC
>JAQBPV010000409.1 GCA_028287345.1 Gemmatimonadota bacterium | reverse complement strand
GTCGAGAACTTCGACCAACTCTTGCCGCGATCGAGCGACGCATACACCGCGAGCGACGAACCGACGAACAACAGGTCGCGGTTGTGCGGATCCTCGCGAATCACATGCAGGTAGTCCGCGGGACTCGTGCGCGGAAGGTTGTTCGCGATGGACTTGAACGTCTTGCCGCCATCCTCCGTCGCGTAGAGATACGGCGTGAAGTCGTTCCACCTGTGATTGTCGAACGCGACCCAGAAGCTCAGCGTATCGAAGTGCGACGGCTCGACGCGCGTGACATAGACATCCTTGCTCGGCAATCCGGGAAAGCGATCGCTCAGATTTTCCCAGTTGCCGCCATCGTTGTGCGTCATCCACACGTTGCCGTCGTCCGTGCCCGCAAGCAGCAGCCCGGGCTTCACGTACGACTCGGCCAGGGTGATCACGGTGCCATACGTCTCCGCACCGGTGACGTCAGGCGTCACACCACCCGTGTACTTCTCGGCGGTGTCCATGCGCGCGCGCATCTGCTTCGAGAGGTCGGGCGAGATGGTGAACATCTCTTCGCCGCGCTTGAGCGACTTGAAGACCTTGTTGCCGCCGAGGTAGA
This sequence comes from Gemmatimonadota bacterium, assembly GCA_028287345.1. Lineage (GTDB taxonomy): Bacteria > Gemmatimonadota > Gemmatimonadetes > Gemmatimonadales > Gemmatimonadaceae > AG11. The sequence continues at coordinate 8,312 of JAQBPV010000409.1, read as the reverse complement.
AGACCTGCGGGTTGTGCGGCGAGAGGAAGAAGGGCGAGTTCCAGTTGAACCGTGTGGCAAGATCAGTGGAGTCCTTCTTCTGCATGCCGCGGAACGTCGATATGCGTTTCTGCACATCCTTGCTCGGCTGTGCGAGCGGGTCGCCCCACACCACGGCGACGGAATCTTCGTACTGCCGATACTGCTCCTGCCAACCGGGCTTGGTGACGCGAAGGTTCTGGCCGGTCTTGAGATTACGCGCCTGGATGCCCGCATTCTGCGACTCGCCAAACACCCAGTCGCCTGACGGATCCTGCGCGGTGTAGAAGCCGTCGCCGCCCGAGATCGTGAACCAGTACGAGTTGTTCAGTGCCGAGCGCTTGCGACTCGGACCACACCATGCGCCGTTGTCCTGCGCTCCGGCGCACACGTTGTACGGCACCTGCATGTCGTAGCTGATCTCGTAGAACTGTCCGAGCGGCAGGTTCATCGGATAGAAGAAGTTGCCGCCCTTGTCGAACGTGATGGCGATGCCACCGTCATTCGCGAGCGCCCAGCGCTCGGGATCATTTGGATCGATCCAGATGCCGTGATCGTCGACGTGCACGCCCTGGGCGGCGTTACTCGTCGTCTTGCCGCCGTCGTTCGAGACCTGCAGTTCGGTGGACGAGTAGTACACGCGATTCGGATTCTTCGGATCGACGCGCACCTGCGAGTAGTAGAAGGGCCGCACGTTGACAGTGCTCGTGCGCTCCCACGTCTTGCCGCCGTCAGCGCTACGATAGAGACCATTGGCCTGCGGACGCTGGCCCATGACGACCTTCGCGGGCGCCATCGAGTACGCCTCCGTCAGCGCATACACGACGTCCGGGTTGCTCGGTGCGAGGGCAAGTCCGATGCGTCCCTTCGTGCCTTCGGGGTAGCCGCCGCCCTTGATCTCCGACCACGTATTGCCGGCGTCGGTCGACTTCCAGAGCGCGCTGCCCGGGCCGCCGCTGTTCAGCGAATACGGCGTGCGATACCGCTCCCAGCTCGACGCATAGATGACGTCGGGGTTGCGAGGGTCGAGCGTCACGTCCACGAAGCCCGCGCGATCGCTGATGAACTTCATGAGCTTCCACGTCGCGCCGCCGTCGGTGGTCTTGTAGAGACCGCGATCTGGATTCGACTTCCACGCCGCGCCGAGTGCCGCGACGTAGACGACGTTCTTGTCGCGCGGATCGATGACGATGCGCCCGATGTGCTGCGTCTTCTCGAGACCCATGAGCGCCCACGTATTGCCGCCATCGGTGGACTTGTAGACGCCCGCACCCGGCTCGATGGTGTTGCGTGAGTTCGGCTCACCAGTGCCGGCCCACACGGTCTGCGTGTCCGATGGCGCGATGGCCAGCACGCCCATGGAGATGATGTTCTTGTCATCGAACACGGGACGCCACGTGACGCCATTGTTCGTGCTCTTCCAGATGCCGCCTCCCGCCGCGGCGACGAAGAGCGTCTTGGACGGCCCGGGAATGCCGACGACGTCGGAGAGACGGCCCATGAAGTTGGCCGGCCCGACGGTGCGCCACTTGAAACCGGCGAGTGTGGCCGAGTCGAGCGATTGAGCGACGGCGTGGGGCGCGAAGGCCGCCAACGCGAAAGCGCCGCAGATTACTGCGTTGCGTGATCCGGAGATGCGCATCGGTGTGCTTGGGGTGACTTGGGTGTCCAGAATTGCAAGAACGCTACGCTTTCGGCAAGGCATCCGTTGGTCTTCCTCGGGGCGTGGGCCGCCGAGTAGACTCCTGCCGTGGAAAACCTCACGCATTCGCTCATTGGCGCCGCATTCGCCGAGCTCGCGCTGCCTGCCTCGGCCACCACAGCACAGCGGCGTACGTTCTTCACGGCGGGCGTGATTGCGGCCAATCTACCCGACGCGGATCTCGTGTACACGCAGATCACGGCGCCTCCGATCGGCTACCTGCTTCATCACCGCGGACACACGCATACGCTGGTCGGTCTCGTCGGGCTGGCGGTGCTCATCGGCGCTGTGTGTCTCGCGCCGAGAATACGTCAAACATTACAAAATGTTCATGAACGTTTCGTGAGTTTGATCGCGGTCAGCCTGCTCAGCCACATCCTGCTCGACTCGTGGAACAGCTACGGCGTGCACCCGTTCTATCCGCTCGATTCGAAGTGGTACTACGGCGACGCCATTTTCATCGTCGAGCCGTGGTTCTGGCTTTTCCTCGGCGTCGCTGCGACGATGAATTCGCAGGGAAGGGTTTCGCGAATCGCGCTCGGCGTCCTGTTCGCGGTGGCGTCGTTCATGTTCGCGTGGACCGGCTTCGTGCCTGTGGCGGCGATCGTGTTGCTGGTGGTGGTTGCGGTGGTCGTGGCTTGGTTGGTGCGCCGGTGGTCACCGCGCAGGAGATCCGGTGCGGCGCTCGCGGGCGTCGCGCTGTACGTCGCGATGATGTTCGTCGTGAAGCAGATGGTACGGGGGTGGGTCGTGGGGCAAGCCGCACACAGTGTCGAACTGGTGGACATCATTCTGAGCCCGCAGGCAGCGAATCCGCTGTGCTGGACGGCAATTGGCATCACGAAGGACGAACAAGCTGGCGAATACGTGCTGTCGCGCGCAGTGGTGTCCGTGACGCCGATGGCTGGTTGCGGGATGAAGACGACGCAACACGTAGAGGTGACGGAGACGCTTCGTCAGTCGCTGGTCACGCTGCGCGGCTTGGATCGCACGGATTGCCGAGTGTCGGCGTGGCTGCAATTCGGTCGCGCTCCGGCGCTGAGTGCGGATGCGATCGGCGACTATCGCTACGGTGGGATCTCGCGCGGGAACTTCACCTTCATGGAACTCACGCCACCTGGTACAGCGCCGTCATGTCCCAAGCGTCTCACGCACTGGGGCAAACCACGAGCCGACCTGCTGGTTCACTAGCGCCTTTGCCTGACTACATCGCACGGCACCGAGCGACCGTTGGGAGCGTAGCAGGCTCCGTACGGTCCTGGCGAGTGGCCGATGTAGGTGCTCGCGAGCAGCGTCACGAGGGTGAGCAGGATCAGTGCTGCGAGCACAGACCGAACGACATCGCCGCGCGTGATCTTCTCGTCGCTTATTCGATAGCCGTCCCAAGGGGCATAGATGATTTGCATGTCGCACCATGTCAAATGTGAACTCGCGTTCAACGCGACGCGCACAACGATGATGAGGCGGAACTACAACAAATTGAACACGACTTGAACGGATCTGACGGAGAAGTGCACGGACACGGCGTTCTGTTCTTGACGCGGTGTCCGTGCAGTCTTCCGTTCAGTCCGTTCAAGTCCCAAGGAATCAGTTGTAGTTTCGCAGCACTCATCGCAGTAAGCCGGCGAGGCTACTAATTCTGGACCGGCAAGGTGAAATAGAAACTACTCCCCTCGCCGATCGCGCTCTCAACCCAGATGCGTCCCTCATGCGCCTCAACAATGCCCTTCGCGATCGCGAGACCCAGGCCGATGCCACGACGATCCGAACCTGACGCCTGCCAGAATTGCCCGAACACGTGCGGAAGCTGCTCCGCCGGAATGCCCTGACCCGTGTCGCTCACGCCCATGTAGACGTCGGCGCCACGCTGCTTGCCCGATAGGCTGATCTTGCCACCGCGCGGCGTGAACTTGATCGCATTGCCGATCAGGTTCGAGAACACCTGGTGAATGCGCTGCGCATCCGCCTTCACCATCGGCAGCTCGTCGGTCTCCTCGAGCGCGAGATCGAGCCCGCGCGCCGACGCGAGCGAGCGAAGCATCTCCACCGCTTCGTTGAGAAGTGCGATCGCTCTCACCGCGCGCGGCTCCACCGCAAGACGGCCGTTCTCGATGCGCTTGACGTCGAGCAGATCCTGGATGAGATGGTTCATCTGCTTGCCTGCCCGACGAACCATCTGCACCTGTCGGCTCTTCTGCACGTCGGACACGAGCACCTCCTCGAGCAGCTCCGACGCCATGAGGATCGTATTCAACGGATTGCGCAGGTCGTGCGCGACGATGCCGAGCATCTGGTCGCGCGCACGCGTCGCCAGTTGCGCCTCGTGATAGAGCCGCGCATTGTCGACGGCCAGCGCCGCGCGACGTGCGAGCTCCTCAGCCAACGCGAGATCGTCCTCGTCGAAGTGACGCTCGGATTCCGACGAGTAGAGGACGAGCACGCCGATCGGCTTCCCCGACACCTTGAGCGGCACAGACACGAAGCTGTGTGCGTGGAGCTGCGACAGCAGCTGCGCGTGATCTTCGTCGAGCGCCGCGCGCGCCGTCATCTCGTCGGTCAGCACGGGGATCAGCATGGGCTCGCCGTCAACCAGCGCGCGCTGCAGGTGCGGTGACATCGGCGCACCGGCGCGTACCCAGCGCCGCACCTCCCACAACAGACTCTCCTTCGCGGCATCGACGTGTGCCACCGCCACACGCTCGATCTCGCCGTCACGACCCACCAGGTCGACGGTGCAGTAATCGGCAATCGCCGGCACGGCGAGACGAGCGAGCCGAGAGAGCGTGGTCTGATAATCGAACGACGTGCCGAGCAACCGGCTGGCGTCCGCGAGCACAGCCGCGCGTCGTTCAGCGCCCTCGGCGGCCGCACGCGCGGCACGCTCTTCGATGAGCTGGCGGGACACCGCTTCGGCATGCTTCTGATCCGTGACGTCATGGCCCGCACCGATGATCATCGTCGGCTTGCCAGTGGCGTCCTTCACCACGCGACCTAGTGAGCGCACGTGCCGGATGTCGCCGGCGGGACGCACGACGCGATGGTCGACGCTGAAGTCTCGACCGTGAACCACCGCTCCGTCGATCGCGGCGCGCAGCAGGTCTGCGTCATCCGGATGGATGCGCGCGAGGATGGCCCCCGTCGTCAGCGGCGCATTCGGCTCGAAGCCGTAGATGCGGTACATCTCGTCCGAGCCCGTGAGCTCGTTCGTCTCGATGTCCCAATCCCAGCTGCCCAGCTGCGCGATGGCCTGCGCATGCGCGAGCTGCTTGCCGCGCTTCCGCAGTTGCTCCTCGGCCTTCTTGCGCTCGGTGATGTCGTGCACCGTGGCCACGCGCGCCGGCTTCCCCTTGTGCGACGTCGGCCGCGACGTGATCTCCGCGATGAAGGGCGTGCCGTCCTTGCGCTGTCCAGTGATCTCGTATCGCGCCTCCGATCCGGTGCGAATGTGCTCCAGCACCAGCGCTCGCGACTCCGGACTGGGAATCACCTCGATGAGATTGCGGCCGATCAGGTCGTCGTGTTCATAGCCGAAGATTCGAGAGATGGCGGGATTGGCCTCGAGCATCACGCCGTTGTCGTGCACGAGCACGCCCTCGAACGCCGCGTCGGTCAACCGACGAAAACGCTCTTCGCTCTGACGAACCTGTTCCTCCGCTTTCTTGCGATAGAGCGCGGCGCCGAGTGTCGCCGACGCCGCCTGCAGCGCCTCGAGCACATTGGGCGACCATTCCCGCTCGGCCGACGAATCGGCGAGCCCGAGGTAGCCCCACCACTTGCTGCCGACGAAGACCGGCACCGCGGCGAACGATCGCACGCCCATGCGCGCGAAGAACTCGCGCTCCTGGGCTGGCAGCTCGCTGCTCGGGCCGTGCACCACATCCCCGCGCTCGAGCAGGCGCCAGCGCGTGAGCCCGATCTTCTCCACCTCCACGTCGCGCGACGCGTCGTCGCATTCGCGCGGCATCAAGCCCGCCGCGGCCCATTCGTTCCGCATGCGGCGGCGCATCGCGCCTTGGGGGTCGCGATAGCCTTCATACAGGTAGGCGCGACTCACCTCCGCCGCGACGCCGAGTCGCGCGATCAGCTCTCGTACGTCGCGGTCGAAGTCGGACGGCGCGAGAAAGCGCGATGCCGCATAGCAAACAGCGGCGAGCACGGCGTCGCGACGGCGGAGCGTCGCCTCGAGTCCCTTGAGGACCGTGACGTCCGTCGTGCTCTGCGCGTTGGCGAACACCTCGGCGGTGGTGAGCGCCGGATGACCTTGCACGTCCATCGGCGGGATCTCGCGGGAGGGGCACGAGCGACCTGACTCCTTCAGTAGTAAACCACCGTATGATTGGACGCCAGAGGCGCACACGATGGTTGACGCTGCCGGGTATCGCTGATAACTCCCCGTATGGCTACCGAGCTCCCACTCAATGCCACGGCCGGCATCATGGCCCTCACAGGCGACGAGCGAGTGCGTGGCCTCGAGGCGACCATCCGTCGCCGAGATGCCGTGCTCGCAGCCGTCTCCTACGCCGCCACGCGATTCCTCCTCAACGCGGACTGGGATCGGGACATCCGTGACGTGCTCGCGAGACTCGGCAGCGCGGTAGAGGCGAGCCGAGTCTACCTGTTCGAGGGCATTCACGGCGACAGCGGCGGACTGCAGGTTCGCATGCGACACGAGTGGGTCGCGGAGGGAGTCAAGCTCCTGCCACAGCCTGACGACACCGACATCATCGATCTGGCGGCACTTGGCCTCGGCCGCTGGAAGGCGCTCGAACGCGGCGACGTCATTCACGGCCCGGTCGATACGATGATTCCGAGCGAGCGTGAATATTTCAGGCGGTTGGGCATTCGTTCGATCGCCTCCGTGCCGGTGCTCGCGGCAAACAGCTGGTGGGGCTACCTCGGCTTCGCGGATGATGTCACCGAACGCGACTGGTCGCCGAGCGTGCTCGAAGCGCTGCAGGCCGCGGCGAATGCGTTGGGCGCTGCTGTCTATCGCGGCTACGCCGAACAGCGACTAACGGAGAGCGAAGCGCGCTACCGCCAGCTCAGCGATGCGGCATTCGAGGGCGTGTTCATTCACGATCAGGGCATCCTGCTCGAGAACAACGCGGCCATCGATCGCACGTTCGGCTACGAGCCGGGAGAGCTCGTCGGCAAGCAGATTCTCGACATCGTCACGACGCAGGAGTCACGCGAGATCATCATGCAGCGCATGCGCTCGAAGTCGATGGAGCGCTATGAAGTGGAGGTCAAGCGGAAGGACGGCACGCTCCTCGTCGCCGAGATCACCGGCCGCGACACGATGTACAAGGGTCGGCCCGTGCGGGTGACCACGGTTCACGACGTCACGGAACACAAGAAGACGGAGGCGATGATCCGGCGACGCGAGCGCCAACTCGCCGAAGCGCAGGCCATCGCGCGTGTCGGCAGTTGGGATTGGACCATCGCGACGAACGAGCTCCGCGGCTCCGACGAGCTCTATCGCATCTATGGCTTCGAGCCCAACACCGTCATTGCGCCAGGTCTCATTCTCGAGCGCGTGCATCCGGACGACGCCGAGCGCGTGCGCGAGGCCATCGACGGTGCGGTGATCTATGGCAAGTCATTCAGCCTGCAACATCGCATCGTCCGTCCGGGCAACGACGTCCGCTACTTCCACGTCGAGGGACGTGTCGTCTGCGATGAAGCCGGCGTCCCCATGCGCATCATCGGCACGGGGCAGGACATCACGGAGCGCCATGAAGCAGAGCTGATCGCGCGTCGGCTCGACGAGGAGCACGCAGCGCGCGTCGCCGCGGAAACGGCCGAGCGACGCGCCGCCTTTCTCGCCGAGGCAAGCAGGGTGCTCGGCGGCTCGTTCGACTATCAGACGACGCTGAAAACGCTCACGCGACTCGTCGTTCCCGCATTAGCCGACTATTGCACCGTTGATCTGCTATCGCGCGAGGGCGCATTCCAGCGTGTTGGCGTTGCGCACGTCAATCCGGACAAGGAGAAGCTGCTCTGGGAGATCACGAACTGGCTGCGTCCCGGTACGCCGATGGTGCTGCATCTGAAACGTGCGCTCGAGGACGGCGAGACCACCTTCGTGGCCGAGATCACCGATGATCGACTCGAGGAGATCAAGATCGACGAGGAGCACGGAAAGATTCTCTACCAGATCCTGCCGCGCTCGATCGTAGCGGTGCCACTGAGTGTGTCGGGGAAGAACATCGGGGCGTTGAGCGTCTACATGTCCGAGTCGGGACGCCGCTTTGGCGCGCACGACGTGTCGCACATCGAGGAGCTTGGTCAGCGCGCTGCGCTCGCGGTGGAGAATGCGCGGCTCTTTCGCGAAGCGGAGCAGGCCACCGGTGCGCGCGATCAGATGCTCGGCGTCGTCGCTCACGATCTTCGCAATCCGCTGCACACGATCCTCATGGCCACAGCGCTACTCGATGAGGGCCTCGAGCCCGGCACGCCATCGCAGCGACAGGTGGCCATGGTCAATCGCGCCGGCGAGCGGATGAGCAGACTCATTCAGGATCTCCTCGACGTGCAGCGCATGGACAGCGGCCGGTTGGAGATCGAGCGGCGTCCGGTGTCAACGCGTGCG
>JAQBPV010000379.1 GCA_028287345.1 Gemmatimonadota bacterium | reverse complement strand
GTCGAGCGCTACTTCAAGCCCGAAGCGAAGGTGCGCATGGACGCGCTCGTGAAGAACCTGCGCAACGCCTATTCCGTCGGCATCGACAGCCTCGAGTGGATGAGTCCAGCCACCAAGGCTGCGGCGAAGGAGAAGCTCGCGCACTTCACGGTGAAGATCGGTTATCCGGACAAGCCGCGTGACTACAGCCCCATCGTCATCCGTCGCGATGATCTCGTCGGCAACACCATGCGTGCCCGCGTCTTTCAGTACGACGACATGGTCTCGCGTCTTGGCAAGCCGGTCGATCGCACGCGTTGGAGCATGACTGCGCAGACGGTGAACGCGTATTACAATCCGTCGAACAACGAGATCGTCTTCCCAGCTGCGATTCTTCAGCCGCCGTTCTTCGACGTCTACGCTGATGACGCGGCCAACTACGGTGGCATCGGTGCCGTGATCGGTCACGAGATCGGCCACGGCTTCGACGATCAAGGCCGCAAGTCGGACGGCGAAGGCAACCTCCGCGACTGGTGGACCTCCGACGACGCGAAGGCCTTCGACGCGCGCACCACGAAGCTCGGCGCGCAGTTCGATGCGATCAACCCGATCGACGATCTCCACATCAATGGCAAGCTCACGATGGGAGAAAACATCGGCGACCTGAGCGGCCTCGCGCAGGCCTATCGCGCGTGGAAGATCTCGCTGAACGGCAAGGAGGCACCGGTGATCGATGGCCTCACGGGCGATCAGCGTTTCTTCATGGGCTTCGCACAGATCTGGCGCTCGAAGTCGCGCGATGAAGCGCTGCGCAACCAGCTGCTCACGAACCCGCACTCGCCGGGCCCGTACCGCGCGTTCGTGCCGCTCGTGAACAACGATGCGTTCCTCAACACATTCAAGGTCGAGCCGGGCGATAAGATGTATCGCGCGCCAGCCGATCGTGTGAAGATCTGGTAACTCGGATCTACTGCCGCGGCCAGCATCGGAGATTGATAGAGCGACATTGACGGATCGAACGGACCTGAACGGAAACTGCGACAGCATTTAAGCGATTTCCGTTCATGTCCGTTCGTGTCGCTTCATCAACTCTCAGCATCTGCAACGGCGTAGTGACACGAGTGCCGAGCCGCGACAGGAAGGCAGCCTGTCACGCGCCTGGCTGCGGCTCCCACACCATGCCCGGGCCCTCACGCGCCATGCGATAACAACCGAGAAGCCGAGTGTCCGCCGGCAACTCGGCGGGCATGTTGACAGCGGCCCAGACGTGCTCGCCATCCTGCTTCACCACCACCCACAGCTTGAATCGCTTGTCTTCCAGCCGCACACGTCGGCCATCCAGTGGTCCGCCGCGGAGATCCAACGTCTGCGCGGGCTGGTCCGCACTTTCGGCTGCGAGTTTTTCGGCGCGCTGCTTCTCGATCTCATGCCGGCGGTGACGCGTCGCGGCGCGAATCGCATCGTCCAGTTCATCCAGCTCGATTGGCTTGCGCAGGTAGTCCATCGCGCCACGCGCGAGTGCGTCGCGAGCCGTCGCCATGTCGTTCACACCGGACAACATCAGCACCGGAAGGTCGCGATCGAGCAGCATCGCCTCCGAGAGAAACTCGAGCCCCGACATGCCTGGCATTTTCACGTCGCAGAGCAGGACGTCGAAGTACTCGGCACGCACGCGCTCGAGCGCGGCTGGTCCTGACTCGGCCATCACCGCATCGCAGCCGCGCCTCGCCAGGAGACTCGCGATCGCGACGCGCACGTTCTCCTGGTCATCGACGATCAGCACGCGCGGTCGCACTGAGTCCGCAGCGCTGTTGAGGAACAGCGGAGTGACCGGAGTGATGCGAGGTGGGCGCGGGCCGTGAGCCATGAGTCCTATGTCCGAGGCATGCGAGGTTGATCGCAGATCGTAGTGTCGGTATTCGTCTGCCATCCGTTGAGCGTTCTGCAACGATGGGGGCTTCAGCGGCTCGTCGTTCGTTCGCCAGCTGAAGGAGGACAGGCAGGGCGGCGGCGCCCATGACCCTGCATATCAGACACCTGACGACACATTGGCTCGGTCAGGTCGTAGCGATTCTGCCGAACGAACATCGCATGTGCAAGTGGGAGCGCCTCTGTTTCTCGCGCTACTCCGCAGTGACGTCGACGTCATGCGACGCCTCGAGATCACCGAGCCAGAACCTTGGCCCCGGGCCACTGGTCACCGCCCGGTCGCGCGGATTGAGAACGTGACAGCGCTCGAGTGACAAACATCCGCAGCCGATGCAGTCCGTGAGCCCGCGCTTGAGACGTTCCAACTCTTCGATCCGCGCCGCGATGCGTTCCGTCCACATCGCCGACAGCTGCGACCAATCCTCACCACTCGGCGCCCTGTTCGACGGAAGCTTCGCCAACTCGACGCGGATTTCCTCGAGCGTCAGGCCAATACGCTGCGCGAAGACGATGAAGGCAACGCGCCGAGTCATGCCGCGTGGATAGCGGCGGTGGCCGGCTGTAGTGCGTTCCGCGAAGATGAGTTCGCGCTCCTCGTAGAATCGGAGCGCCGACGTCGCCACGCCCGTGCGCGCCACCAACTCCCCCACGGTGAGGAGAGTGACCCACTGCGGATTGTCCGGCGCTTGGGCGTTCTCCATGGCGGTGACGCTATTGGGCTGGCGTCTTGACTTCAAGTGCAGTTGAAGTGCTAGCGTCCGTGCGCGAGGTATTCAGCACACACATTCACTTCATGCACAACCGACGATGTCCATCGAGCTCCTGCTCCTCCGTTTGATTCACATCCTGTGCGGCATCTTCTGGGTGGGCAGCGGCCTGTTCACGGCGTTGTTCCTGTTCCCATCTCTGGCGACACCAGGCGTCCAGCCGGGTCCGGTCATCAACGCGCTCAGACAGCGGGGCCTGATGACCGCACTTCCGGTCGCAGCGCTCCTCACAATCGGATCGGGATTGCGGCTCATGTGGTTGACGTCGGCTGGATTCTCGGGCGCTTGGTTCGCCACCGCGCCGGGCCATGCGTTTGCGACGGCCGGCGCGTCGGCAATAGTGGCCTTCCTCGTCTCACTGCTCGTCGCTCGCCCCGCTGCGATCAGATCGGCTCAGCTGGGCGGCTCCATCGCGAGAGCACCCGCAGAGCAGCGCGCCGTACTCGGTGTCCAACTCGCAAGGCTCCGCCGCCGCAATGCTGTCTCGAGCACGATCGTCGTTGTCCTGCTCGTGCTCGCGGCCGCGGGAATGTCGGTCGCGCGGTATCTGAACTAGGACAGCGGAAGATCAAGTGAAGAGCGCTGATTTGTGCACTATCCGTGTCCATCAGGTAGTTCGAGAATCCGTGGCGATCCGTGTGCGCTTTTGCTGTTGGTTGTTCAGAGCGAAAATGTCAGCCCGGCTGAGAATTGGAGATCGTGTCGGGCCGTCCGATCACCGAATTCTCCATGGAAGCCCTTGAACGCCGTGATGTTGTCCCGTGCTTCGACGCGAAGCCCGAACGCGCCACCACTGTGGGCGAGGTCGAGGCCGAGCGCGCTGTAGAGAAGGGGATCCGTCTGGACGTGCGCACCGACGACGTTGCGCAAATTGTAGGTCCGCGCGCCTGCACCCAATGCCGCGAATGGCCGCGTGATCACGGCAGATCCACGGGTCAGGTCATTCAGCCGTCCTTCAAGACCAAGGTCGTACTGATAGAGGTCGAGATCCGGCTGCTGGACCGACTGCTTTTCCTGACTGCGCGACCATCCAAAGGTGCCGAGTGCGGCGACGTTTGGATCGAATGCCCATGCGCCCTGTGCACCCACGATCACGCCGTTGGTCATGGCGTCGTGCTGGCTGCCGACCGGTACGAGCGCACCAACCGTCGGCCGAACGCTGATCGCCGGAGTGTTCGTCTGCGCCTGCGCTCGAACCGCGAACGCCAAGATCGATACGATGACCGCCAACGCTATGCCCGCCCTGAGGAAGAGTCTTGATGTTGAGTCGGACGGAATGCTGGTCGAATGCTGGCTCGTGTGTGACATAAAACGATTCTCCTGCGGCGACGGCCGCACATGCTTGGTGGTAAGTCCTACCCTGTTTAGCAGCAGTACTGTACAGCTATGAATTAACCCATTTGTAGAAGGTTCCCGGCTGCCCGCGTTCTTTCGCGACCGGACGTCAACCGTCCATGATCGGACGTTGTCTCAGCTTCGCATCCCCACCTTGTAGACGTTTCACGATGACGTTTTTCGACAGAGGGCGTCCGCTCGCGGCGAGTCTGCTCGTCGCTCTCGCGGTGCAGTCCGGCGCATGCGCGAACACGGCCCCTGCGCCCGCAGCGGTTCCGGGCGCTTGGTCCGTGCAGTCGGGCAGTGTCGCCCTATCGGTCAGCGCTGAGGAAGCCGACGCGGCGCTGGCCGTGGTGCGGGCGTCGGATGTTGCTTCCCGTGAACGAGCGTGGACGCAGCTGATCGAGAGCCGACCTTACCAGCGACTGCACGATCGCGAAGCGTCGCTGAGGCGCGCGTTCACTGACTCGTCCTTTCGCGCGTGGCTCCTCTCCGACAGTGTCCGCGCTCAAGCCCCCGCATTCTCGGCCACACTGCAATCCTGGCGAAATGCCGACATCGCCGGCGCTGCCCAACGCGCTGCGGCGTATCTGCCGGCGAACACGCCCATTCGTGCCTCGCTGTACTTCATGATCAAGCCTCGGCGCAACACCTTCGTGTTCGACGTACAGACGGATCCCGCCATCTTCGTATCCATCGATCCCACTCTCAGCGCCGCAGAGTTTCAGAGCGAGTACGCCCACGAGTTGCACCACATCGGCTATGGCGTCGCATGTCGCTCCGGCGCGGCGGAGACGAAGCGTGATGCTCGCGTGTCGACGGTGAGGAGTTGGATGGGCAGCTTTGGCGAAGGCTGGGCGATGCTCGCCGCGGCTGGAGATTCACGAACCAATCCGCATGCGTCGTCGTCCGAAGCAACACGCGCGACATGGGATCGCGACTATGCGAACGTCGCGAACGATCTGGCGCGCCTGCAGAGCTTCTTTGTTGCCATCCTCGACGGCACGCCCGACAGCACCGCGACCGCGACTGGCATGTCGTTCTTCGGACCGGTGCAGGGCCCGTGGTATACGGTGGGCTACCTCATGGCGTCGACGATCGATCAGGTGGACGGCCATTCGGCATTGCTCGCCGTGATCTGCGATCCCGTCGCGATGACCCGTCGGTATCAGACAATCGCGGCGGTACGCGGTCTACCCACATGGAACGACGCTTTCCTCATGCGGCTCGAGTAGTTGTCGTCC
>JAQBPV010000356.1 GCA_028287345.1 Gemmatimonadota bacterium | reverse complement strand
GAGACCTTGTCGTCGGCCCCGAACCAGCGGAAAGTCATCTTCATTGAAGTGGTGCTCGAGGTACGGTTTGTCGATCGACGCATGATCGTGAAAAGCACGACCGCTGCCAAGGGCGACCCTTGCTCTTTCGCCGAAATGCTGAACAATGGACTAGATGCGCCCTCGACTCCTGCTCCTCCCGCTCGCCCTCCTCAGTTCGGCCGTCGCACCGAGACCGATCACGGTGTATCTCGCGGGCGATTCGACGATGGCCGAGAAGGCCGCTGACAAACGACCGGAGACCGGATGGGGCGAGAAGCTCGGGCAGTACTTTCGGCCGGAGAACGTCCGCATCGCCAACCGCGCCATGAATGGTCGGAGCACGCGGACCTTCATCGCCGAGGGTCGCTGGCAGGCGATCACGGATTCGCTGGTGGCGGGCGACTATGTCTTCATACAGTTCGGGCACAACGACGAATCGCCGGCGAAGGTGGGGAGCTACACGCCGCCGGACGACTTCAAGCGGAACCTCGCGCGAATGGTGGGCGACGTCCGCACCAAGGGTGCCTTTCCGGTTCTCTTCACTCCCGTGCAGCGGAGGAAGTTCAACGACGCCGGACGTCTGGAGGACAGCCACGGCGACTATCCTGGATATACGCGGTCGGTCGCGGCGGAGCTGAAGGTGCCGCTCATCGACATGCTGGTGTCGAGCGGCGAAGTGCTGGCGAGCTTCGGGGCTGATTCGTCGACGAAGCTGTTTCTGCAGCTCGAGCCCGGAGCTCATCCGAACTATCCGCAGGGGGTGAAGGACAACACGCACTTCAACCCACTCGGAGCGGAACTCATGGCTCGTCTCGCCGTGGATGGTATTCGGTCGCTGAAGCTCGGCCTATCGGAGCAGCTGAAGAGCAGTCGTGCGCCAGCATTGGCTCACTAGACGATCTTCTGAAGCGCAAAAACCGATGGGAACGGATTCAACGGATTTCACGGACAATTGCCGGATCAAGCCTCGGGGTTTCTTTTCGGCACCTCACGCTCCTCGACGCGAAAGGCAATCAGGTTTTTTCTTGTTGAAGGGCGGGCTCCGCGCGCGGAGCGCGGCCGTTTCACAGAAAGAATCCGGCCTTTATCCGTCCAATCCGTGAAATCCGCTCCCTTCGGTTCGAGCCCGCGACACCGCCAATCAGGGTCTCCATCCGCCGAGCACCTCGTCCACCCCGTACTGGCTCGCCTGATTGTCGGAGAGCACCCGACGCTTCGGGTCCTTCACCGCGCCGACCCCGTGGCTCTTGTACTCGAAGAACCGCGCCGCCTCCGCGCTGTAGCCACCCATCTGCGTCCAGCCCTCGACCAGGATGTGATCATCCATGTTGCAGTCGATGTAGACCGCGCTCGGATTCACATTCGGGTTCGACGACGGATGCCACGGCCGCCCGAGCGCGACCGTGTTCGGCTTCACGGCATTCGACTCGCGCCCGAGACGACTCCCGATGAACACGAGACCATATCGCTGAAGCGGCGGCGTACTCGGCGCCGCGATGAACCCGCCGCCGCGCGAGATGATGTCGCAGTCCTCGAACACCGCGACCCCTGCGCCGAAGATGAAGTCCACGTGGCCGAGGATGATGCACTGCCGGAACGACGCCCGGCCGGCGTTGGCGTAGAGGGTGTCCTGCCAGCCTGAGAACACGCAGTCCACGAACGCGGCGCGATCACTCCCGCGGTCGAGATACAGCGCGACGGCCTGGGTGTTCTTCACCTTGGCCGGATCGGTCACCGACCGCGCTAGATTCGCGCGATAGTCGAACCCATTCTCGATGGTGAGATGCTCGGCGCGGAAGTCCGGCGCGGTGATGCGCAGCGTGAAGCTTCCGCGCGTGCCGAGCGTGCCGCCGTCTGGGTCGGGCGTATCGGCGGTGGCGTCGAAGCTCAGCACGACGCCGTCACGAGTCTCGCCGATGAGGGTGATGTTCGGCTTGTCGACGGTGAGCTTCTCGCGGTAGCGGCCGTTGCGGATGTAGATGACGTACGTCACCGCCGACGAATCGGGAGCCGCAGCGAGCGCGGCGCCCAACGTGTGATAGGTCGACGTGCCGGCAATGCGAGCGCCGTCCTGGCCGATGAACTTTCCGTCGACGATTGCCGCATAGCGTCCCGCCGGAACTGGAGCTACGCTCGGCACCGGAGCCGCGGGCGCGCATGCTGACGTCGAGGCGAACAACAGGGCGAGGAGTGCGGCGAACCTTCTGTGCGATGTCCTCGCTGTCGTCACTTCTGAAGTAGGGAAGTCGGGATCGGCCAAGTCGCGCGGCGGCTACGCGGAGTATAGCGCGACCGAGGCGTGAATGTTCCGCCCAGCAGGCCGAAAAGCAGGCCCTTCGCTACGCTCGGGACGACAGGTTGGCCACGCGCGCCATGATCTCGAGACACGCCCGCGCATTGTGGTAGGGACACTTCCACGGCCCCACCTTTTCGTGGCCCAACCTCACCTCGCCCGACCGGCTCACGCGCCGATGCCATTCGCCGCCTTCGGCATCGCTCACATAGCGGCGCACGAACCCCCACGTCTCCTGCGCGGCGTCGAGGTACTCCTCGTCGCCACTCTCGATGAACGCGTTCACGAAGCCGACGATCGCCTCCGCCTGCGCCCACCATTCCTTGTCGGTGTCCAGCGCGCCGCGCGCATCCGTGCCGTTGAACAATCCGCCGTACTCCTGATCGAAGGCGACGTGGAGCGACGAGGCCGCGAGCCGCAACGACAGCTCCTTCGCTCGCTTTCGGAGCACTGGATCGCCCAACGCGTCGGCCGCAGCGAGCACCAGCCAACTCGTCTCGATGTCGTGCCCGTACGACACGATGCGCTCCACTGGCGTCCAGTCGTTCTCGAAGAACAGCTGCGCGTGCTCCGCGCCCTTGCCGACGATGGTGTTCGTGAAGATGCCCACCAGCTCCGTGAGTCTCTTTCGTAGCAGTTGATTCGGCCACACGCGCAACAGGGCCGTATACGCTTCGAGCAGGTGGAGGTGCGTGTTCATGCTCTTCGGCGCATCCACATCGTCGGCGCCGAGCCGCGAGTCGTCGAGCACGAACCATTCGCGGCTGAACGCCTCCTCGTACCCACCGAAGACCTGATCGTACGCATTGACCTCGACGAGCTCGAAGATCGCCTTCGCATTCTCGAGGCTCGCGTCGTCGCCGGTCGCGCGATAGTACTCAGCCAGCGCGTACATCGCGAATGCCTGCGCGTATACGTGCTTGCGATGGTCATCAGGCGCACCCACGACATCGACGCTCCAGAACACGCCGCCATGCGTCGCGTCGATGAAATGGGCCGAGAAGTAGTCGGCGGCGCGCCTCGCTGTCGCGAGGAGAGCGTCGCCGCCGAGCGCCGCGTAGGCAGCGGAGAAGGTCCAGAGAATTCGCGCGTTGAGGATGCTGCCCTTCGAGGCATCGCTGGACGCGACGCCATCCTCATAGACGAGCCCGACGAATCCGCCATTCTTCTCATCGACGGCGCGCATCCAATAGGGAAGAATGCGCTCGACCAGTTCTTCCTTCAGCTCCGCGCGCAGTAACGCCAGCGTCGACGTCGACGAGATCGTTGCCGGAGTGGTCATTGCCATCCTCGATTGCGGTCGATCAGCGCGATACGCTGCGCGACGCTCGCCGCGGACGTGAGTGCATCGGACGGCGAATTGATCGCGTGGTCTACCATCCGGCTCACGCTGCTCGTGGCGACATGAATGCGCGTGTCCGACGACGCGTAGTAGATGAAGACGGTGCCATCGTCATCGGCGATCCAGCCGTTGCAGAACACGACGTTCGAGACGTCGCCCACGCGCTCGTCACCTTCGGCAGCAATGAGGTAGCCGGCTGGTTGCCAGGTGACGCGCCACGGCTCGTCGAGCGCGGTCATGAACAGGTAGAGGACGTATCGCAGACCCGCTGCGGTGTTGCGAACTCCATGCGCGAGATGGAGCCAACCGTCGGCGGTCTTGATCGGTGGAGGGCCCTGTCCGTTCTTCGCTTCCTTGATCGTGTGGTAGACTCGCGGATCGACGATGCGCTCCTCGCGAATCTCCGCGTGCTCGATGTCATCACAGAGGCCCCACGCAATGCCGCCGCCGGAGCCAGCGTCGACAAAGGAGTCCTGGGGACGAGTGTAGAACCCATACTTTCCGTCGACGAACTCCGGATGCAGGACGACGTTCCGCTGCTGGAGCGACGGCGTGACGAGATCCGGAAGACGTTCCCATGTCTCCAGGTCGCGCGTGCGCGCGATGCCCGCCCTCGCGATAGCCGCCGTCGGATCGCGTGGCGCATCCGGATCTTTCCGCTCGGTGCAGAAGGCGCCGTAGATCCAGCCGTCTTCATGCGCCGTGAGCCGCATGTCGTACACGTTGACATCGGGCTCCGACGTCTCGGGCATTGCCAGCGGCACATCCCAGAACCGCCAACCATCGACACCGTTCGCACTCTCAGCCACCGCAAAGAACGACTTTCGATCCGCACCTTCGACTCGCGCGACCATCAGGAAGCGGTCGTCCAACTTTATCGCGCCTGGATTGAACACGGCATTGATCGCCATCCGTTCGAGCATGAACGGATTGCGCTTCGGATCGAGATCGTAGCGCCAGGTCAGCGGCGTGTGCGCTGCCGTGAGTACAGCTTCGCGATGCCGCTCGAAAATACCGTTCCCTTCGACGCGCTCGGCGCGCCTGCTCACCAGCGCGTGGTGCTCCGCCTCGATGACGTCGAGACGGCGCTCGAACTCGACGTACGTGGAGAGGGTCGACATGTCGTCAAGCCGCCGCGGACGCAGCAACGGGCGCGTCGACGCGTGCAGCAACGTCCGACGGATAGTCGCGAAGCTTGTCGTACCACGTGAACTTGAGCACCGCCGACGTGACGATGATGAGCCCCGCGCAAATCGTCACGGCATTCCAGTCGCGAATGACGAGGTAGATGCCGAGCGCCACCTGCGCCGTCTGCCAGACGATTCCAATGGCGACGTTGAACATGTCGCGCCAGAAGTCGTGATTCGCCTCGAGCCCGGGGCGCACTAACGCGAGCTTGTCGTGAATCGGACTCCAGAAGCCCCATGGACGCACCTTGTCGTAGAAGTTCATCAGCACGGCTTCGTCATCCGGCGCCGTTGCCAACGACCCGATGATGCAACCAGCGAGCGAGATCGCGAGGATGATCGGAAACGCGAAGATCGGCGTCACGCTCGGCAGCAGCTCCGGCACGAGACCCGAACCGGCGATGCCGCCCAACATTCCCCAGAAATAGCCATACGCGTTGAACCGCCACCAATACCACTTGAGCAGGTTCGCCGCAGCGTAGCCAGCATAGAGCGCCGAGAGAATCCACGCGACGATCGCGCTCACGGAGCCGACGAAGAAGCCGATGCCGGTACCGATGATGACGACGATGATCGACGTCGCATAGCTCATCCGCACGAGCGTCCGCTGATCCGCATTGGGATCTATGTACCTCTTATAGATGTCGTTCACGATGTACGCCGGCGCCGCGTTCACGGTGGCCGAATACGTCGCCATGAATGCAGCCAGCAGCGCGGCGATCAACAGCCCGAGCAGGCCCGTGGGAATGAAGTTCTTCATCGCGAACGGCAGGATGAGCTCGAAGTCCACACTGCTGCCCATCGCGTTCAGCTGCGGGCTGAAGAAGGCGAGTGCGAGCACCGCCAGTCCGGCAATCAGCATGTACCGCGGTACCATCAACACCAGGCTGACGAGCCCACTCATGCGCGCCGCGTCTCGCGGACTCTTCGTCGACAGCACGCGCTGCATGTCGTAGTTGGGCGCCGGGCCTGCGGCGCTCTGCAGCATTCCCTTGAAGAGCATCATCACGAAGAACGCCGAAAACATCGACCATCCATCCTTCGCGATGCTCGTGTTGGCGGCGGGAAGAATTCTGCTCCAATCGAGATCCAGTGTCTTGCCGAACCACGGGCTGTTCCATCCGGCGGGCGTCACGGCCGCAAGCATCTCCGGCGTGACACGCTGCATCGCGATGATGCCGACCCAGATGCACGCCACGGTCTTGAGCGCCGCCTGCAACACTTCGGTAAAGACGACGCTGTACATGCCGCCCTTCACGACGTACACGGTGGTGATCGCCGTGATCACCAGCCCCCAGAGGTTGGTGTTCATCGCCGGATCGGCCGAGAGGTGCCACGGCAGGAACGTCCCCGCGAACTTGCCGACACCCACGAAGCCGTACGCGAGAAAGCCGATGACGTTCACGATCGCGAACACGACGACGATGATGTGCGCGAGATGCGCACCGCGCCCGTCACCAAAGCGGAACTTGATCCACTCCGCTCCCGTCATCACGCCGGAGCGGCGCAGCCAGACGGAGAGGAACACCATCAGGAAGATCTGGTTGAAGACCGGCCAGAGCCACGGAATCCAGATGCTCTTCAACCCATAGATGAAGAGCAGGTAGACGAGCCACATCGTCCCGCTGATGTCGAACATCCCCGACGCATTGGAGACGCCGAGGAGATACCACGGAATCTCGTTGCCGCCGAGGAAGTAGCTGCGGAGACTGGCCGAGGCGCGCTTGGCGATCCAGAAGCCAAGCGCGAGCGTCGCCGCGATGTACCCCGCGATGATGAGCCAGTCTATTTGGTGTAAAGTCATGAGAGCAGACTGACCCTCACCACTTGTCGGTCCGGAAGGGATTGGCGGGCAGCCCTTCGCGATTGTAGAGGTTCGCTTCCGTGGGGTTGTTGCCCCACGCGTATCGCACCGCGACGGGCGCCGCGACACTCGGACTCGAGACGACGACGTGATCACCGTCGATGTGCGCGTCTGCCCAGACGAACTTGTGATCCGCGCCAGCGATGGCAAATCCGCCGACCTTTCCGGACGACCCGCGCGCGACGAGACCACCGCCGACACTCGCGAATTTCACGGTGACTTCGTTGCCGCGGATCGTGTGGCCGCTGTGCATCGGGCCCGATGCGACGATCGACTGGCCGTATGCGATCTTGCGCGCGCCGAGTGCGAGTCGTGCTCCGACGTCCTGCTTGTTGCGCGGGTGGATGTCCTGAGCTTCGCCGATGTCGATGATGACGGCTTGCGCCGTCTTCGGGAGTGCGAGTGCGGCGGTTTGTGTCTCGCGCAGCGTGGCCCATGCGCTTTGCGCGGCGGGCTCTGCGTCGGGCGCCATGAAGTTGGCGAGCTGCACCCAGAGGAACGGGAAGTCGCCGACTCCCCACTCCTTTCGCCAACTCGTGATCAGCGTGGCGAACAGCGGACGATAGGCGACCGCATCCTCGAGGCGATCCGCGTTCGACTCACCTTGATACCAGAGCGCACCCTTGATCGGGTATTGCAGCAGCGGGTGGATCATCTTGTTGTAGAGGACCGTCGGGATCTTGTTGATGTGCTGTCCGTCGGCAGTCACGTTCACCGCGCCGACCTTGAACTTCCAATCGCCGGCGAGCGAACGCTTCGTGCCTGCGACGTCGACGTACAGTGAGGCTGGATCGCCGTAGATACCTCCGCCGCCTCCACCGTCTTCCACACGCACCGCGACCACGTTGCGACCCGCATGCAGCGCGGTAACGGGGACATCGTACGCACGAGGCTTGTTGTATCCCACCGTGCGTCCGACTTCGACGCCATTCACCCAGCTGATGTCGTTGTCGTCGATGGTGCCGAGCGACAACCGTGCACCGCGCGCGGCCTCCTGATCGGTGAGCGTGAACGACGTGCGATACCAGGCGATACCGTCCATCCCATCATAGCCCGCTTGCTCCCACAGCTTCGGCGTCGGGATTACGCGCCAACCGTTGT
>JAQBPV010000323.1 GCA_028287345.1 Gemmatimonadota bacterium | reverse complement strand
CAGCCCGCCGACGGACGCCCCGCACCCGACTCCACCGAAGTCCGCGTCTGGTATTCCTCCGACGCCATCTACTTCGGCATCCGTGCCTTCGCCGAACCAGGCACTGTCGCCGCGACGCTCGCCGATCGCGACCGCATCTCCTCAGACGACAACGTCGAGATCCATCTCGACACCTTTCGCGAGCTCAATCGCGCCTTCGTCTTCATCGTCAACCCGCTCGGCGTCCAGGCCGACGGCACCAAGAGCGAAGGCGGCGGCTTCATCCCCGGCTCGAACGTCGGTCCCGGTCAGAACGATCTGAGTGCCGACTTTCTCTGGCAGTCGCGCGGTCGCGTCGCCGATTGGGGCTACGAAGTGGAAGTGCGCATTCCCTTCAGCAGTCTGCGCTATCCGTCGTCATCGTCGCCGCAAACGTGGGGACTTCAGATCGACCGCCGCGTTCAACGCAACGGCTATGAAGAGACGTGGACTCCGGCGCGCCGAGCATCTGCGTCGTTCATCGCGCAGGCGGGGACGCTCGATGGTTTGACGGGGATGCGTCACGGGCAGATCGTCGAGCTCAATCCGGAGTTCACCAACACGACGCGCGGCACGGCCTGTTGCAATCCGCAGCTCGATCGCTGGCAATACTCCTCGAGTCCGCAGATCGGCGGCAACATCCGTTGGGCGATGGGCAGCAACTTCGTGCTGAACGGCACGGTGAAACCGGACTTCTCGCAAGTCGAGGCCGACGCGACACAGATCGCTGCCGACGCGCGCTTCGCGCTCTTCTATCCAGAACGGCGTCCCTTCTTCGTCGAAGCGCTCGATCAGTTCAACGTGCCGAATCAGCTGGTGTACACGCGGACGATCGTGCAGCCCGACGGCGCCGCGAAGATCACAGGGAAGATCGGACGCGCGGACATCGCGGTGTTGTCGGCGGTCGATCAGGGCAGTGTCGTACCGAGCCGAGACAAGCCGATCGTCGACATCGTGCGTCTGCGCACGGGAATCGGCGAGCAGTCGCAGGCGGGTCTTCTCTACAGCGATCGCGTCGGCGGTGGACGTTCGAATCGCGTCGTCGGTGCGGATGCGAAGATTCTCTTCGGCGGGATCTACTTCGCGCAGCTGCAGGCGGTGCAGAGCTTCACGTCGGTGAACGGCGCGTCGACGTCGGGGCCAATGTGGGAAGCGGTAGTCGACGCGACCAACCGCGCATGGGGATTCCACTACAACGTGCTCGGTATCCATCGCGACTTCCGCGCGGACAACGGCTTCGTGCCGCGCACGGGATTCGTCAAGCCGGGCCTCTCCAACCGCTTCACGTGGTACGGCAAGCCGGGCGCACTCGCGGAGCGGTTCAACGTGTTCGCATCGGTGAATGGGCTGTGGCGCTACGACGACTTCTTCGACGCGAAGTCCGTGCTCGAGAGCTCCGTGTCGCCGCAGATGTCCCTGACGCTGCGCGGCGGATGGAGCGTCGGCGTGACGCCGCGTGTTGGCACAGTCGCCTTCGATCCGGCGGACTATGCGAACTACGTGAGCTTCACGCCGTCGAGCCGCATTACGCCGGTGACGTCATCGTTCAGCATCGCCACGCCGCAGTTTCGGAAGTTCAACGCATCGGCGTCGACGACGGTCGGCAATGACGTCGACTTCCTCGAGACGTCGCGTGTTCGACGCGTGGACTACAATGCGTCGCTCGACTTGCGTCCGAGCGATCGGTTGCGCGTGAACGCGACGTACGTGTCGACATCGTTCGTTCGTCGCGCCAGTGGGCAGCAGTCGGCGTTCGCGCGGATACCGCGATTGAAGGCCGAATATCAGCTCGCGCGACCCTTGTTCGTGCGCGTGGTGTCGCAGTACACGGCGACGAATCGCGAAGCGTTGGTCGATCCGCGCACTGGCGCGGTGATCGTGTTCGCGAATGGACCGTCGCGGGCGAGCGAGTCGAATGTGCTGCGATCTGACTTGCTGCTCTCCTATCGGCCGGCGCCGGGTACGGTGTTCTTCCTGGGCTACGGTGGAAGCTTGAGCGAGGAGGATCCGCTGGCGTTCCAGCGACTGCGTCGGACGGCGGACGCGTTCTTCGTGAAGGGGAGCTACCTGTTCCGCGTTCAGTAGACGGCGCACGACTTCCGCCGCCTTTGGCTTCGCGGTGAACCACACCACCCGATCAGCTCCCACCGGCGCTTCGAACAGCGTAAATGCGGAGCGGTTCGCTGGTTGCGCGGACATGAGGTTATCCGGGCGTCACGAGCGGAGCGTTGACGAAACCGATCTGCCGAAGAATGGCCTCGAAGCGCGGATGCCCGCGAAGCCGCCTGAATCGCGGATCGATGTGCACCCACGACGACGTTCCCCAGTTCGCGCGTCCGGCCAGGTCGCGTTCGAGCCACGAGAACGCCGTCTCCTCATCTCCGAGCCAGAGATGGGCACACGCCACTTCCGTAAGCGACACCTTTCCCAGCCTGGCGGCGACCTCGAGCTCGGCGGCGCTTCGCATAGCGCCTTCTCGATCGCCCGTTGCCGCAAGCGCGCACGCAAGCGCCGACGGAAGCTGCGCCATTCCCGGTGACAGTTCGTTCGCGCGAAGCAGAGCGTCTCGTGCCTCGTGCATACGACCCGCACCAAGGAGTGCGACACCCAACAGATGATGTAGTGGCGAGCTGCCGGGCGATCGCGCGATGCCGCCCTGCGCGACCTCGATGGCCCGCGCATCACGGCCGGCGTAGCTGTGCGCCACGATGAGATGACAGAGCATGAAATCCGACAGCGGATCGAGTGCATAGCCTTCCTCGAACGCGGCGATGCCTGCGTCGAACTGCTCCCCGACGATCAGCGACCAGCCGAGGAACTCGTACGCAATCGACAGCGCGGGCGCGGCGCGCACCGCCTGCCGTGCCAGCGACTCTCCTTTTTTCCGGTCCCAATCGAACCACAGCGCGACGGCAGCGCCGAGAACCATTCCCTCGGCGAGTGAGGGATCGAGTGCACGCACCCGCTCGCCCGCCGCGCGGCCGCGCGCGTATCCACGCTCCGCGGGCAGCAGGTGGATATTGGCGCCGAGGATGCTCGCGAATCCGATCCACGCGTGCGCGAGCACGAACGACGGGTCGATCTCCGCTGCGCGCTCGAAGCACGCGAGCGCCTGCACCGCCTGATATTGGAAGAACAGGAATCGTCCGCGAAGCAGGAGGTCATATGCGGCCGGGTCCACCGTGCCGCGCGGAGCATTCGGCGTGAGATGTATCTCGAGTGCGCCAGTGATCGCCCGGGCGATGTCGTCCTGAAGCGTGAAGATGTCCGCGATCTCGCGGTCATAGCGGTCGCTCCAGAGATTGAGGCCGTCCGCCGCGCTCACGAGCTGCACCGCGATTCGCACGCGCGACCCCGACCGGCGCACGCTTCCTTCGAGAATCGTCCGCACTCCCAATTGCTCGGCGATGGTGCGCATGTCGGTACGCGTACCCTTGAACGCGAATGACGACGTACGCGCCGCCACGCGAATGCCGCGCAGGCGCGAAAGCTCGCTGATCACTTCTTCCGTCATGCCGTCCGAGAAGTATTCGTCCTCGGCGTTTCCGCTCACGTTGGCGAAGGGAAGCACGGCGATCGATGGCGTCTGGGCTGGCGCTGAAGCGGGTATGGGCTCGGCGGGAGTCATCATGACACCGTCGAGTGCGACGAGGAGCTCGCGTGCGTCGGTGGGACGATCGGCGGGATCCTTCGCCAGGCATCGCGCGATCAGCGACGAGAGCGACGTCGGCACCTCGCTTCGAAGCGTCGCGACCGGTTCCGGAATTCGCGTCATGTGGGCGCCGATGAGCGCCATCGCCGTGAGGCGATCGGAGAAAGGATGTCGCCCCACGAGCGACTCCCACGCGAGGAGTCCCCACGCGTACAGGTCGGCGCGGTGGTCGGTGTCGGGATCTCCCGCTGCCTGTTCGGGCGCCATATAGGCAGGCGTTCCGATCGCCATGCCAAGTGCCGTCAGCGTTCCCGCGCTGCCGCTCGCACCAGCCGATTCCGCGATGGCCTTGGCGATGCCGAAGTCTGCGACGACGGCGGCTCCGCCGGTGAGGAGAACGTTTTCCGGCTTGATGTCCCGATGGACGATGCCGTTCACGTGCGCGTACGCGAGCGCGCGAGCTACATCGCGCAGCACCGTTACGGCTTCCGCGAGGGCGAGCGGTCCGGCAACGAGGCGCTCGCGAAGCGACGCGCCGTCGATGAACGGCATCGTGTAGTACGGCAACGATGCGAGTTGCCCTGCGGTCAGCACGGGCACGACGTTGGGATGCTGCAGCCGCGCGGCGAGTCGCACCTCGCGTGTGAACCGCTCGGACGACAACCCTTCGGCAAGCTCGGGGCTCAGAACTTTCACCACCACGCGTCGGCCGAGTGAGTTCTCTTCGGCGAGGAAGACGCGCGACATGCCGCCACCACCGAGCTCACGCTCGAGCGTGTAGGCGGTGCCGAGCGACGTCTGGAGCTGTTCGTGGAGTGAGTCGGCCAGGGTGGAGCCGGTGGCGGGGAGGGTCGGGAGCTCCCGCTTAGGGAGAGCGCGAAGTTATGGAGGGCCCCGAGGGCTGTAAACATCCTGCTCCACGAATGCCCGGTAGTATTGACAGTGAAACGTAGCACTGTTAATATCGCGCCATGGATGCTTCCCCCACCCCACTCGATCTCCCGGAGCTCGCCGACCGAGCCGGCGTCTCAATCCGAACCGTCCGCTACTACATCCAGCAGGGTCTCCTCCAGGAGCCCGAAGCACGCGGACCCGGCGCCCACTACACCGAAGAGCATCTCGACCGCCTCCTCCTGATCAAGCGGCTCCAGAAGGAGCATTTACCGCTCTCCGAAATACGAAAGGCAATCCAGAGCGGCGCCGCGGAGGCAGCCATCCCACGCTCCGCCCGCGACTACGTCCGCTCCGTGCTCGGCAAAGCAAGCGCGCCGATGCAGGTGTCGTCGCCGCCGATGATGCAGCAACCGGAAGAACCCGTGCGCTCGCAATGGGAGCGCATCACCCTCGCACCCGATATCGAGCTCCACCTTCGTCGCCCGCTATCGCGCGGCGTCAACAAGAAGGTCGAACGGCTGCTCGACGTCGCACGCGACATCTTCGAGGAGGATCAATGACGTCTCTCCGCCTTCGCGCCGATCGCCAGCTCATCCGCTCGCGCGGCAGCAGCGTGCGCTTTCTGCTCGCGTCCATCTCGGCGCCCGTGGCGCCGCCGCGCAAGGACCGCATGCCGGTCAACATCTCGCTCATCCTCGATCGGTCCGGATCGATGCAGGGTGAGAACAAGTTTCCCCTCGCCGTCAGTGCAGCCAAGCAGGCGCTCGCGCTGCTCGGCGGCACCGATCGCTTCTCGCTCATCGTGTTCGACGATGAGGTCGACGTGCTGATGCCGTCCACCCTCGCGACGGCCGACGCG
>JAQBPV010000299.1 GCA_028287345.1 Gemmatimonadota bacterium | reverse complement strand
CCAAGAGAAGCTGTCTCTTTGCGGCTTGCGACGAGGGCATTAGGGGTGGATGACTATGCTTCCGCCGCCCAGTGCGGTAACGGCGGTATCACCGTCTCCAGCTCCAAGCTCGTTGTCGTACACGATGACGCCTGAGCCAGCGTCCCAAATCTTGATTCGAAAGCGGTCAGCTCCACCGCCGCCAATTACTTGGCCGTCCACCGCTGAAAGAAGAAAGCCGTAGTTCCCGGCGCCGTTGATCGTTCCTAAACCCTTGAACTGGGCTTTCGCCCCGGACACGACCAACCATTGGTAGGTCGAGCTGGTAAAGTTGAGAAGGGCAGCATGGAACTGAAACTCGGTGTTTCCGGTTGGGACTCGCGCTCCCTTTTTGTAGACCGCGACGAATCCGAAGCTTGCCTTGCCCGTTAACGCCGGGGCGGCGAGATACGCACCGGAGTGCGATGAGATCCAGCCGCCGCCAGTAACGAACCCACCTGCGGGATCGTACACGACGACATACGACGGAACGTCAAGAGCACTGGAACGCGATCCGCTCAGGCCGGGGTCGCTAACCGTCGCTTCCACGGCATAGACTCCGGCCGACAAGTAGGAATGTGTACCGCCGAGGGTGCCGCTACCATTTGACTCGCTCACCTCACCCGCAGATGTCGCTGCGTCGCCCCAGGAGATCGTACCGGTATGACGATCGAACAAATTGCCGTCTGTAAAGGAAGCAGTGATGCCGACTGGGCTCGCAACCGCGACTGGCGCCCCTGGAAGGAATACTCCGTTCACGATCGGGGCGACGTTAGCCTCGCCTAGTTCTACGACTCCGTTGAGCGGAGAGGCGCCATCAACAAATTCTAAATCGACGTAGTCGTTCCAAGTTCCCGGCGGGAAACCGAAATCGGAAGGCCAAAAATGCGCGAACGACTCGGGCCCACGCGAGGCTGTGATTCCGTTGTTGGGCTGAGCCACGCTCCAATTCGCGAAAGCGGGAGTCTCGCCACTTACCCAAGTGAATACTCCTTCTGCGCTCTGATCGGTAAAGCCGATCCAGAGTGCGCGATGGACGCCTCCGTATTCACTGAAGGTACTGAATATCCAATCGTTCTCCGCTTGATCGTTGATAGTGACGAGGTGGCCGCCCAGGCTGATCGCGGATGCTTCGGAATTTGTCCAAGTTGCCGTGGCAAGGAGGAAGTACGAGTGACCGTTCGCGGGGTTAACGATGGGACCTGTCAGCACGCCCGGTTGAGAACTGGTTGAAAAAGTTGATCGCCCCCCGGCAGACAACTGTGGCGTGGTAGGCGACTGATCCATCCTTCCGCATGCGGCCGCAATGATGATGGCGGCAGACAACCACGGCGAGCCCCGCATATGTCGGTCCCTGGTATTAGTGGTGAGGCGACGGCCCGCGGTGTGGAATGCGTCGCAATGGGCAGTTCGGAGTGTTCAGAACGTGCTCTTTCTTGCCTCTATCCGCATGTGCCGAATGAGCACATCTTGTTGAGCAGGCTTCAAGCGTATTCCTGCCAAATCCCGACGTATTCCTCCGGCGCTGGGCGTTGTCGGTTCTCGCTCGAGTGAACCTCGATGAAGGGTCCCACGATTACGACGGATGGAGACTCGGTTCCGTGCACCGGTACAAGTGTCGGTGGCGCATTTGGGAACTGGTATCGATCCGGAAATGAGCTCCGCGTGCGAGACGCGACGCTGGCCTTCAAGTCGATAGGACTCGGCCCCACGATGCTCGTGCTCCATGGCGGCCTCGGGATCGACAGTTCGTATCTGCACGACGCCCTCTCTCCGCTCGCCACAGAGCTTCGCGTCGTCTTCTACGATCAGCGTGGCCACGGATGCTCCACCGGTCGACAATCCCTCGCGACCGCTGAGCGAGACATTCTCGTCGAAGACGCTGAGGCAATGCGCACGACGCTCGCCGAACGCGTGCTTCTGTTCGGTCACTCGTACGGCGGGTTCGTCGCGCTAGAGTACGCGTTGCGATACCCGGATCGAGTCACCGGCCTCGTTCTCTGCGCGACCTCAGCATCGGTGGCTCACGTTTCGGGCGCTTTGGCCGCGGTCAGCACGCGCGCGCGTAGCGTCGAGCTCGACGCGCTGCACGCGAT
Organism: Gemmatimonadota bacterium; assembly: GCA_028287345.1. Classification (GTDB taxonomy): domain Bacteria; phylum Gemmatimonadota; class Gemmatimonadetes; order Gemmatimonadales; family Gemmatimonadaceae; genus AG11. The sequence goes on along the minus strand of JAQBPV010000299.1, from coordinate 14,856 downwards.
TTTGACCAGCCCACCTTCATCCGACAGCGAGTTCTCCGACCTTTGGCGCGCAATCGCACCCCTGTACTTCAAGGATCAAGCAGTGGCCCGTGCCAGCGCTTTCGACGGCACGCGATATAGCGCTGCTGGATACGCCGCCGGTGCACGCTGGCTCGCGGATTACGACGTGCGGTCGCGGCTGGACGAGATCGAAGTCCCCGTACTTTTGCTCCACGGCACCCACGATTGGCTCATGCCAGCCGACGTTGCCGGCTCTGAGCTTGCTGCCGCGTTGAAGCGCCCGACTCGAGTCACGTTCCACGACAGCGGGCACTATCCCTTTCTTGAACAGCCCGATGCCTTCGTAGACTCGATTCGTTCGTGGCTCCGATCATTTGAGATCACCGCCCTATGACCGGGATCTATCTGAGCGCGGCCGACGTTACGGCGTTCCGTGTTTCCATACGTGCGCTATTAACGCCCGACGCGCACTCTGACATCGATGCCTGGCGCATGGCCGTTCTCCGAGATGTCGAGCGTTTCGTCGGCGCGGACCTCGGAGCCTTCATGATATGGCCCGCCGGAAGCAAACCGTCGTTGCTTTCCGACGGGATTACGCGTGCGGAAGAATACATTCCGCGTGTGTCCACGTTCGACGTCAGATTCCGTCTGTTCGCCCGTCAGGAGGAGCTAGTCGTTTGGAGTCGCGCATCGCTATGGGGTCGCCATTTCGGCGAAATGTGTCGAAGCGCCTATTACCAGGAGTGGGTCATTCCAGTCCGAGCATTCGACGCGATCGGATTGACCATTCCGCTTCCGGGTACGAATGGCCACGCGAGCTTAAATATCCATCATGACAGCCCGCGCGCGACTCGCTTCGGGGATCGCGGCCTGACGCTGCTCTCGCTTCTGGAGCCGGCCTTTCGTACAGGCATGGCGCTCGCGCTTGAGCAGGTGGAGCGTCCAGGGTTGCGCGCGTCGCTCTTGCCCCCTGAGAACGAGACTCCGATCTCGCGGATGGCGGCGAGATCGCACTCATTCCCGATGCTCACGGCGCGTGAGCGTCAGGTTGTGACTCTATTGGCAGCGCGGCGGACCAATGCGGAGATCGGGTGCATTCTTGGCGTTGCCCGCGGGACGGCGAAAAGACACGTGGAGAACGTCCTACGAAAGATCGGTCTCACGTCACGGCGCGACATCGAGCCGCTCCTGGACCGATAAGTTGGTTCACTCGGCGGCGATCCACGAGCCGCAGGAGCTCAGCGAGCGCCCTGTCCTTCCCTCACAACCGATAGGTTGGGCCGAGTTGGGGTGAGTACGCGCAGTGTACCGCTCACGACGTTCGCGGAGCTAGAGTGGCGGGCGCCGCGCGAACGTGCATTCGTGCTGGTCTCGAGCGTGCCGTATGGTTCCCAATATAGGAACCTTAGCTGCTCCTATCAAGACGAGCGCAGCCGACAGCACTCTCCCTTCCATCGGACGAATCCGTGAGTCTTGCAACCGACTCGCCTAAGACGGACACATTCTTGCTTTACGAAGGCTCAAGGCCAACTGAGGTGCGCAACGGCCCCTTCTCAGGCGATGGTAGCGTCCATGACGTACGAAGAGGCAGCATCCGCCATTCGCGCGGACCTCGTACCTCGGATGCGTCTCGTGTGTGCGAGCATGCCGGAGTGCGATTTTCAGGAGCTCATCGACGACATGATGCGCATCCAATTCAACGAATCGCGACGTCGCATACTCGACGACCCGTGGGGACGCATACCAACTCCTCCGCATTCTTAGCCGGATCCGTCGAGGACCGCAGTAGCCGCGTCGTCCGGAGTTTGCAACCAACGACGGCGCCGCGGAGGATGGCGCGTGTCACCCCTGCTGTACCTTTCATGCACTCTCTGATGCGAGAGGCACCGCATGAATTACGCGCAGGACGGCATACACGGACTGAACGGAGGATGGATGAATCACCGCACACTCGGCCGCAACGGGCTCGCCGTTTCTCAGATGGGCCTCGGCTGCATGGGGATGAGTGAGTTCTATGGTGCCGCGAGCGATGAGGAATCCGTCGCCACTATTCATCGCGCACTGGACCTCGGCATCAATTTTCTCGATACCGCCGACATGTACGGCCCATTCACGAACGAGGAGCTGGTGGGCCGGGCGATCCGCGACCGCCGTGATCGCGTCGTACTCGCCACGAAGTTCGGCAACGTGCGCGGCAACGAGGGACAGTTTCTCGGCATTCGTGGCGACGCGGAATACGTGCGCCAGGCGTGCGATGCATCGCTCAAGCGCCTCGGCGTAGACCACATCGACTTGTACTATCAGCATCGCGTGGACCCGAGGATCCCCATCGAGGAAACGGTGGGTGCGATGGCCGAGCTCGTGACAGCGGGAAAGGTGAGTCACCTTGGTCTATCCGAGGCGGCGCCCGACACCATCCGTCGCGCGCATGCGACGCATCCCATCACGGCGCTACAAACCGAGTGGTCGTTGTGGACGCGAGATGTGGAGGAGAATGGCGTACTCGACACCGTCCGCGAGCTCGGCATCGGGTTCGCGGCATACAGTCCACTCGGCCGCGGCTTCCTTACCGGACAGTACAAGCGCTTCGAGGATTTCCCCGCCGATGATTTCCGTCGTCGCAACCCGCGCTTTCAGGGCGAGAACTTCCAGCGCAACATCAAGCTCGTGAATGAGGTGGAGCACATCGCCGCCGACAAGGGCGTCGCGCCGGCACAGCTTGCGCTCGCGTGGGTGATGTCACGCGGCGACGACGTGGTGCCGATCCCCGGCACCAAGCGCGTGAAATACCTCGAGCAGAACGCGGCAGCGGCAGACGTCCACCTCACGAAGGACGATCTCGCGCGCATCGACGCCGTCTTTCCGGCGGGCGCCGCGAGTGGAATGCGCTATCCCGATATGAGCACGGTGAATCGCTGAGGAAGTACCCGCGATTGACGCAGTGGTGACGCGAATGTCGGCTCGCACCCTTACCGAACGATGATCGGCACCCGCAGCACCGGCGGCGCCTGCCTCCCACGCGAATCGGTGGGATACCACCGTGTGGTGAAGCGCAGCGCGTACTCGCCGGGCACATCGGGAGGAATCATCACCTCGACGTCGAATGTCTGCCCCGCGCTGACGGTACGCCGGGCAGCACCCATCGCTTGCTGTGCCGGAAGGAGCTCCGCGCCATCGCGGGCGAGCGAGCGCCATTGCTGCACGGTCGTATCGCGTACGAACGCGACCGCGATCTCCTCATCGACGGGAATACTTACGAATCGCAGGCGATGCACGCCGGGCACCAGGGCGAGTGGCACGGCGCTCGTGCGCCCGTTGACCGCCAGGGAGCTCGTGGTCGAATCGCCGAGCAGTCCCATGACGATTACATGATCGCGCGTCGTGTCGCGTGGCGTGCCGGGTTCGTTCACGATCAACGCGCCATACAAGCCGGTCGAGAGCTCGCTCCCCGCTTCATCGTGCGTGTGATAGATGAACGTGCCAGCACGCGCTGGAGTGAGGCGAACCACGAACGAATCGCCCGGCGCGATGGCAGGTCGAACGCTGGTACCCGCACCGCTCCAGCCACCGACACCGTCATACCAGCTCTCGATCTCCATACCATGCCAGTGCACGGCGAGCGCAGACGAGAGGCGATTGATCACGGTGATGGCAGTTGGCTCGCCACGTTGCAACTCGAGCGTCGATCCGGGAAACTGCATCGAGTCTCGCATCGGTGCGATGCCACCCCGCTGCAGGACGAATGAATGCCCTGGCGTGTTGCCGAACACGTTGGCCCGCTCCGTGGCAACGACGCGCAGCGTGCGGACGGCTGGCACGCCCGGATTTCTGCCTGCTGCCAGGGCGAACGCGCGCGCGCCGCTGGCGCCAGCGCGTGGCCGTACATGAATGCCCATCACCAACCCCGCCATATTCTCCTCGGCGTGGTGGACCGACGACGTCGCGTGCTCGTTCGCAGACATCGCCCTCCGTGGCGCGATGCCCTGCATCAGCGCCATATGCCGCACGAGGTGACAATGAAAGAGCCAGTTCCCAGGACGCTCGGCGACCCACGTGAGCGACATGGTGCCGTTCGGCAACATGCGCTCTGTCACCAGACGGCGCTGCAACGAATCCGCGAGCAGGGTGTCGAGCGTGCCATCGCCGCGGCCGGTGACAGTGAAATAGAAACCATGCAGGTGCATCGGATGCTGCGTGGCAGTGGCGTTGATGATGCGCCAGCGCACCGTGTCGCCGGCGGTGTAGCGCAGCCGTTCCGTCGTCGGCCAGCTCGCACCGTTGATCATCATCTTGAACGCGGGATCGTGGTGCACGCGTGGATCGTCGTCGTCGAGCCAGCGGCTGATCAGCAGAATGCGTTCGCCGCGCGGCGGCGCTGTTCGCGCCGCGTCGACGACCAGCGCACCCACCAGCGGCCCTTCACCTTTTTCCCCGCTTGGCCAGTCATCCGGCACCGGTGCAGTGGGGTGCCGCACTGCCGGCCTCACACGCGCCCAGTAGTAGTACGTGCCGGCGGCCGTCACGCGGAAGGAAACGGTGGCGTGTGCGCCCGCAGCCAGCATGACGGAGTCGCGGCCGCGCCGCGCCGCGTGATCCTGCAGGCCGAAGACCATTAGTTGCACACCGAGAGTGTTGTGCAACGCGACCTGTATCAGCGTGCCAGCGGGCGCGCGCAGCAGCGGCCCGGGGACTTTCGCGGCCTGACCGTTCTCGACGAACGCAAAGGCACTGAGGTCAGCGCCGGTTCGTCCTTCTGGGCGCCAGCGTACCTCGCGAATGCTGAACGACGCCTTGAGTGTGTCCCCGACCAGCGTCCCCGCCGCGCGACGGAAGTCCTCGAACTGTGCGAGCGGCGACGGAGGCGCGCTGCGATGCGACGGGCGTGCGATCGGGATGGCGTCACCGGAGACGACGAGTGCCGCGACCATGACGGAGTAGGCGAAATACATGATGGCTCAATCTGCCGCGCGTTCGGGCACGCGCCAGTCAGTTGGCGCGGGGGCCGGATTCAGCCATGGGCAAGAGTTCCCCGGCCTGCGGACAGATGGCGCTGGCACGGGGTGAGGACCCGGGCCCCTGGCGGTGTTCGCTCGCCCGAATCCGTGATATGTTCAGGAGAAGGCGGTTGATCCCGAGCCGCCATTGGTGACGACGAAGTCCGTAGCGTCAGGTCCGAAACGGAACGGGAGGCAGCAATGGCGAAGTCGGGTCTCACACGCCTCGATGTCAACGCCGCTGCATGTGCACCAGCCACCACGCCGGTGCGGGCGGGACTTCTGCAACGCAAGTGCGCGTGCGGCGGCTCGACTGGATTGACGGGCGAGTGTGAAGAGTGTCGCGAGAAGCGTCTCACCGTGCAGCGACGCCGCGCCGGCCGAGCGGAGCCCGATACCATGTCGCCCGATGTCACCGACGTGCTGCACTCGCGCGGCCAGCCGCTCGATCCCACCACGCGCGCCTTCATGGAGCGGCGCTTCCAGCACGACTTTTCACTGGTGCGCGTACACACAGGCGCAGCGGCCGCGGAGTCGGCGCGGGCGGTGAACGCTCTGGCTTACACGGTCGGCAACCACATCGTGTTCGACGCGAGACAGTTCGCGCCGGCCACACGGGACGGCCGGCGCCTGCTCGCGCACGAACTGACGCACACGGTTCAACAACAGGGCGCGCCTACCCCGGTCGGTCGACTGCACCTCAGTGACCCGCGCGACCATTTCGAGTCCGAAGCCGATCGCGCGGCCGAAGCCGTCGCAGCCGACAAGCCTGTCTCGGTGACCGCGGGCGCGGCCACAGTGCTCGCGCGCCAGCCCTCTGGACCCACGCCGGAGACGCCCGAAGAGCTGGAGGAGAAGAAAAGACTGGAAAGAGAATTCGCCCGTGCCCGCAGCGTGGAGCGGGGTCGGATCCCGGAAGGGGTTCAAAACACCTGGGGTTGGGGCGGCCGGGAAACGGCGAACATCTATCAGGAATGCTCGATAGCGCCCATGGATCGGACGACGTTTCGCAGCTTCTTGAGAACGTTGCCAGCGAGGCTCCGGCGGAACAAGCCGAAGGATGCGGACGACGTGATGGGGGTGACGCATTTCGATCCGAATCGAACCGTGCCGCCGACGATCGAAGCCGTGCCGGTGCGGGAAGGGCAGAAGACGGTGTACAAGCTGAAGCCGACGCACGCAGAAATGCCGCCGATTCTCTCGGCATTCACGAAGATCGAAAAAGAGCCCAAGGAATTCGTCGAGGGCACGGCGGCGTTCGCGAAGGACGACTGTACCGACCTCTGGAAGTCGCTGCAACGCCCAGTCAAGCGACGGTACGACATCATCTGGCAGCTTCCCGACGACGGTGCCGAGCAGTTCAGGAAAGCCGAGGAGGAACATTGCCAGGATATCCGCCTGGCGTTCGATCTCACGATGGGGCGGTATGCGAGCGCCATCAACAACCTCGCGGCCGCTGAGCGCACGTACGGCAGCGAGAAGCAGGTGGTGGACGAAGCGACGCGCCGCGTCGGTGTGCATCCCGACCAGATGCTTCAGGAGTTTTACAACGCCGCGATCAAGACGGAGACGCGTGACACCAATGGCTGGCACACGGCAAAGTGCGCCACGAAGACTCACTGCCAGGACCCCAACCCCGCCTTGAACGGATGCCGCGGCTACGTCAGGAGGGTGGACGCTGCGGCGCTGCCTGACGTCGGGGTGCACCCGCCCGAAGAGGTGGTGACGTTGTGAAGCCGTCGTCGGTTCATGCGAGAAACTCAACGGGGATCCAAGGTGAGTAACTTCACGCCGCAAATTCAGCGTTCCGAGTCGCAGCCGTTCACCGGTCCGAACCGCGCCGGGTTGCTGTTGCAACGCAAGTGCGCCTGCGGCTCGCCGGCAACCTCGTTGACCGATGAGTGCTCCGAGTGCATGAACGAAAAGCGCCTGCAGGCAAGACTCCGCATCGGCGCGAGCGGCGACCCTCTGGAGCGTGAAGCCGATGCAGTTGCCGATCAGGTAATGAAAGGGACGACCCGTTCGGCAGTCAGTGCGGCACCGCCACAAATCCACCGCTATGCGGAGCGAGCAGGCGGGCAGTTGGATGCGGTTCCAGCCGGCGTAGAGGAGGTTCTCGCAAGCTCGGGCGGTCCGCTCAACCCTGGACTGCGACAGGAGATGGAACAGCGCATCGGCCACGACTTTTCGCGTGTGCGCATTCATTCCGACGCCGCTGCTCAGCGATCGGCAGAGCAGGTCAATGCCCATGCGTACACGGTGGGCCACGACATCGTGTTCGGTGCGGGCCGGTTCGCACCTGGAACGCGTGAGGGACGGCACTTGATCGCGCACGAATTGACGCACGTGGTGCAGCAGCGTGGTGCACCACTCTCCGTGCAGCGAGCGCCCGCGAGCGGAGGAGCTGCTCCGCGGCTGACGATTTCCGACATCGACATCAAGTCCAACGATCCAGACTGCCAGTATCAGAAGGGCGAGGCGGAGAAATCACGTTCGCCGGAAGGCATTCTTCCGAACGACATCGAGCGGGCGGAATTTTTCGGCATGGAGCCGGCCGACGCGGTGGTCATCGCTGATTTCAAGGTCAATGACGGAAGTCTCAGGCCGTCCACGCAAAGTCTGTTTCGCAAGTACTGGCTTCCCACGTTCGACAAGCGCGCCATGAGCGCATGGGAAATCGTCGGCTTCAACGACTGCGTGGGCTGGGAGAACGCGAACAAGGTCTTGCGCGAACAGCGCGCGCGAGCTGTCGCTCGACTCCTGCCCGGGATGGCGGTGAGCGCCGCTGCCGTCAACGACTATCCGGTCGCCAATACTTCGGAGCGCGGCCGCGCGCTCAATCGCTCGGTGATGATCAGGCCCAAAGTGAAAGTTCCGCAACCTCCACCTCCTGAGCCGACGCGCGAGGTGACGATAAAAACGGAAGAGCCGGACACGAAGAACTGCTCGGATGATCAGCGGCGGCAACTCTCGATCGCTTTCCCGGCGGCGAAGCTGATGGCTCAACGGGCCCTGACCGCGGTCACCAGCGCGGACAAGGGACCGGTCATCAAATTTCTGCTGCAGCGTTACTTCGGCGATGACGCGTTATCGCATCTACCGGAGATCCGCGACGGTTTTTCGAAGATACTGGGCGGCTGGAAAGATTGGGACTCGCGCTTCGATTGCGAGACACAGACCGAGGGGTCTTGTCCCACGGACAAGCCGCACTGGATCACGTTTGCGTATGTCAAGGCGAAGCGGCACATATTTTCGCCGAATCAGGCTTTCGGAACGGTCCACGTGTGTGCGGCCGCATTCGACAACGCGAGCAATATGCAGCAGCTCTCGGCAATCGTGCTGCACGAGCTCAGTCATCGCCTCGACAACACGGACGACAAGAAGTACTGCCCCGATAGCGACGGATGGTGCTCGACGTTGAGCACGAAAGCAGCCATCGACAACGCCGACTCCTACGCGCAGTTCGCGCGCGAGATTCTTAACGCGTCGATGTAATCGGTTGGTTGGTCCACGACATCGGGACGAAATCAATACCGATTCAGTCCGGCGAAATTTCTACTGAGCGAAACTCGTTACTCCAGCTGGCGGGCGAGCGTGGCCAAATCCTCGGTGAGGCTGGATACGTCCTTCGACAGGAACTCGCGCCGTTCGGTGACGTCGCGCCGCTCCGCCTTCAACGCAGCGTCAAGCTCTCCGAGGAACGGCGCCGCCTCTTCCACACCGGCGAGATCCCGTTTGAACTGGGCTGATCCCGTCAGCTTCGCCGTCTCAGCCAGCGCGGCAGCGCGCTGCTCGAGTCCTTTCGCCATCTGCTCCTGATAGCTCGCAAGCTCGCTGGCGATGGCCTTGACGGTGTCGTCGGCGATGCGTGCATCGTCGCGCGCGGAGGTTGAATTCACGACGTCGAGAGGCGGCACGACCACCACCGTCCCCGCCGGGACGTTGCTCGCGTCCACGAGGTGCGGGTTGGCGGCCATCGTCGCCTCGGTGGCGGCGCGGAGCTTCGCTGCGGGCAGCTTGCCGAACATCCGCGTGACGAGCTTCTCGACGGTCGTATCGGTCGTGTTGGCAGTGATTGGCATGTCGAGGCTCCGTTAGCCGATGACGTTGAGAGGACTCCATGGATTGCCGAGCGGCACGTTGTCCACGTGGATCGGCGTGGAGGTGATGTTCCCGAGGATGGTGAAGGTCTTGGTGGACGTCAGGGCGAGCGAGGGTCGCACTCCGTTCGGGTCGGAGCGCAGCCGGTTGTTGGAGATGATCGCAACGCCGGGAGCGAGCGCCACGATCGCCGGCGCGTTGGCGTCGGCCGCGCCGGCGACCTGGAAGTGGTTGTCGGAAAAGACACAGCTCTCCGCGCCGAACGCCTCGACCATGGACGACCGCACTTCGCGCGCTTCTCCCATGTTGCCGCGGATCGCAAGTGCGCCGGGATCGCCGATGGCCGAGAAGCTGAATCCATTCGAGGTGATCAGGTATGCGAATGCGTTCCCCAGCACGAGGATGCCCCCGCTCATCGTCGACGAGATCTTGGCGTCCACACGTCCAACTCGTATCGCATACCAGCGCGCCGCGAAGAGGCCGGCTCCAGTACGCCGTGTCATGACGTTCTCACTCAGCGAGGCGCGAAGGAACGGTCGCTGCAGGTCGATGCCGGCGACGAAGCCGACGAACTCCTCCACAGGTCCGAGATCCGTGAGCCGATTGCCGGAAACGCGAACGTCGCTGCAGTTCGCGATGCGGATGGCCACGCGGCTGCCCGCGCGAAGCGCATCGCGCGCGAAGTCGCTCACGACATTGCCTACCACGTCCACTTCCCGTGCGCCGAGAACCTGGATCGCGACGAGCGGCTGCCCGGCCGGATCGAACCCGTTGCCGATCCGCAGGAACTGGTTGTTTTCGATCGAGACGTGTGCGCTGGCATTCGCCGACGTGAACACGATTCCACCCTGCAGCGCCTCGAGCACGTTACTCTTGATGAGCGCCGAGCCGAGAGCTGTGCGCACTTCAATGCCCGCGCCGGGCATGTCGGCGATGTGGTTGCCGGTGATCCACACGTGCCCAATGCCCGCCGGGTCGAGACCAGGTGCGAGCACGATCCCATTCGCGCTTTTCGCACGCTCGCCGCGGATCTGGTTCTCGGTTACGCGCAATCCGTCGGTACCCCCCACGATGCCGTCGCCCGCGACGAACAGCGTGTTGCCGTCGATTCGGAACGAGGCGCTCGGCAGCGAGCCGCCCAGCGTGACGATGCCACCACGACGAGGGCCAAGGATGAGGTTCTGTGCAATCGTCGCGTCGGCGTAGTGAATGGTGCGCGCGGCGAATCGCACGCCGATGTCGCGGCAGACAAGCAGGTTGTCATGGATCGCGAGCTGCGCGGTGAGCAGTCCGCCGCTCTCCGCTGCCCCATCCGCGATGCCCGTTCCTGAGACAATGACGCTCTCTCGCACACGGACGCCCAGCGCGACATTCCCGAGCGCTACCGCTGTGCCGGCGCCACTCTGGCCTGGAAGTGCGACGAGCACGAGCTGATCCAACTCGAGGCCGGCCACGTTGCGTGCCGTGAGAAGCGCTTCCTTGTCGGAGCCGAGCCCGATGACGGCGAAGGATTCGAGCACGATGCTGACGCTGCTCGCCACACGTATCGCCGTCCCGGAACCGACAGGCACGAGCATCGTGCGCCAACCCTTTCCGCGAATCCGCACGGAGCCGGCACCCTCGATGCGCAGTGAGTCACGCAGCCGGAAGATGCCCGCGCCGATGCACACCACTCCTCCAGTCTTCGTCACCTTGTCGATGGCCTGCTGGATGGTGAGCGTCCCCTGCGCGTGACTCTCCGCCGTGACGCAGACGTCGCACGAGCAATCGTCGCCCACCGTCGCGTCGGGTGGCCACAGCACTCGACAGTCGGTCTCCGTGTCGGGGAAGCTGACGACTGCGAGAGGGGCATAGTGATGATGGATGCCCATCGGCGGCGCGCGATCGAGGATCTCGACGGACGCGTCCGCAGTGCGCGCGGCGAACGACCAGTGATCGCCCGCGTGGAAGCTCGTCGACACACCATCGAGGTCGAATCGCACGACGATCCCATCCTCGAGCAGCAGCGACGTCCCCGCCGGGGGCACTGGAATCACGCCGCTGGTCGTGTCGAGATCGGCGAACTCCGTCGTGCCATCGTCTCGAAAGATCTTGCCGCGCTGGTTCCAGCGACGGATGCGCGTGTGGCGCTCCGGCGCGGTCTGATGTTCGGCGTCGGTCGGAAACGTGCCGCCGGGAAGCGGTTGGGCCAGGACGATCGTTTTCGTCGCGTCGGAGACGCCGTCCGGCGCCTTGATTCGGCGAATGACGCCAGCCTCGCCGTGGAGCTCGCGCACGTCGTCGGTGATCTCGACCCAATCTCCCTCGACGAATCGCAGTACGTCGTCGCGTCCGATCGTGTCCACGACGAGCCGGTCCAGCGCGGCGTTGATCGAGGTTACCCTCGTCTGCACCGAGCCGTTGTCCCGCGACCACTTGAACGTCGCGGTGCCGGCGGTGCCCGCGTCGTGGATCTCGACTCGGTACAGCTGGTTCTCTAAGCCCTTGTACCCGCCGGAAGGCGGCACGAGGCACGGATTGGGCGCGACAGTCACCGCCGCCGTCGACGTGGTGAGCCGGGCGCCTGACGGGCGCACGACGTCGTCCCATCCAGGCACGGACGCGTCGTCGGTCGCGCAGTCGGCGTTCCCGATGCGCGGCAGCACCTTGACTTGCCACACCGTCTGAAGACGCGCAGTGGTATCGACGCCCACGGCCTTCTCGACGAGATCGGGCTCCTGCAGATACGTGACTTCGCGCTGCCAGACGTCGAGGTAGACGAGGTGCGGGCCGCCACCGGGAAGCGCTGGTGCAGCGGGATAATAGGGCTGCGCGGCATACGAGATTGCCGCGCCTCCAATCTCCTCCCCGAGTCGCGGGTCCCAGGTGCGCGCACCACCGCCGTGATTCTCGGCGAGCACGCCGTCGACGTAGATGCGGCCCACGCCGATGGTGAGCGCGCCTCCGACCGCATCGATGCGGAATCCATCCGGCGTGCTGCGCGGCACGACGGCGCGGCCTTCGGTCTCGAAGCCCGCCGTCCGCGAGAAGGTGTCGAGCGCGCCGACCTGCACGCGCCGCACCAATTGCGAGACGAGCTCGTTCCAGTCGGAGTCGAGCTGCACGCGTCCCTGTTGCATCACGACGCCAAGGAAATCGCGCCAGGGCCGAAACGTGAACCGGCTGAGATCGAAGGTCATGATGATCCGGTGTCAGATTGCGAAAAGGAGACCGACTTCCAGCCCAGCGCGCAGAAATTCGGCAAGCCGCACGCGGAGGTTGGCTTCACGCTGTGAGGCGAGGAGATGATTTAACGCACCCATCTCGCCGTCGTCGTCCGCGCCGTGCCGGATGGCGTCATCGGCGAGTGGGGAGAGCCGACCGTACGTCGGAGTGCCGTAGCGAAGGGAGAGCATGCGCGGCGCTGGCGATCCGCTCGCATCAGGCAAGCAGTGATATCGCTGCGGCACGCGAGAGCTGGATGGAAGCCAGGTGAATCGCACGCAGCCGGTCTGGCGCTGCACGACGCGAACGGGGACGGTCCATGAATCGGCGGGCGCGAGCTCGGCGAGCAGCAGGCTGTTGGAGACGAGCGGCATCAGCTCCGCGTGGATCTTTCCAACGACCGTGGCGCCTCGCAACTCGAGGCTCGCGCCGGCCGACACGCCATCGGGCGCGGCGAGCGCGATCCCCGCGACATCGGTGGCGTCGATGAAGACGTCAGTGCCCTCGATCTTCGCGCGAGGGTGCGCGCGCATGCCGCCAACGATGGTGCGGCTGAGCGTGACGTCGACGCCTGGAATCTCGACGATGAGACTCGGCGCCGCAGGGCTCACGGCACCGCCATCAGCCGCGTGCGAAAGGCCAGGCACGAGCGTGGTGTGGATCAGGCGCAATCGCGCCAGCTCGTTGCCCGGCGTCGCCGGAACGCGAAGGGAGTCGCCGCTCACGAGGAAGCCGTTGAGCTCGAACTCGCTCTCCGCGCCGCCGGCGATCGTGAATGGGCCGCCAAGCACGAGCGAGGCGTGATGCTCATTCGCGCAGCGCAGCTCGATGCGGCGGCCCGCGCTCACTTGAACGGCGAGCGTCTCGTCATAGCGACCGCTGTCGGTGACCTCCACCACGCCATCGCCAGCGAGTGCCGAGAGCGCGGATTGGATGGTCGTGTGATCATCCGGCACCCGGAGCACGATCTGGCCAGGCAGTGCGCCAAACGTCGACTCACGCTCATACTCGCCACCGCCAAGGTCGGCGCTGAAACCCCAGTGGTACGTGACCTCGACACTCGTGATGGGAACGCTCGGCGCAGCGGGAAGGGCGATGCGGCCGAGCACCGGATCGATCGCGATGTCGTCGTCGGGCAGATGCGCCCAGGTGCCGGCATCGTCACTGAGGTCGCAGACGCGTACGTCGCTGACGGGAACCGGCGTGACATCGCCGTTCAGATAGACGACGACGCTCTTTCCCTCGCCGTAGTACGCAGGCGTGGCGGAGCGGACGTCGCGATCGAGGATCCGTCGCGAGATGCGACGCGGCACGTTGAGAGGCTCGGCGAGGTGCGTGATGCTGTCCTCGGCCACGGGCCGACTGTAGAGCGGCATGTCGTGGCCGAGCGGGCTCACACGCCACCGCCGCGCGTCGACCTGGATTGCGGGCGAGCGCGTCGAGCGATGCGCCTCGATGGGGAACAGGAAGATCGCGACGTTGGGAATGTTGAAGCGCCCGCGCCCGCTCGCGATCCGCCGCACGTCGACAGTGTGCATCGTACCATCAAAGGCGCTGCCGATGCTCTCGAGCGGATCCCAGTGGCGCAGGTCGGGCGCGTACGCGTGCGCTGGACGGACGTGATGCATGTGCTGCGTGGTGCCGAGGAGCTGGAACTCCTCGACGGCGCGGGCGTTCCACCCCGTCACGTCGCGCGCGAGCTGCTCGAGGACCGCTGCCGTGCCTTTGCGCCGTCGGAGTGCGATGGTGTGTGCAACTTCGGCGCGCGGGCTGCCCGACCCTCCGTGCAGCGGACGGTAGCCGATCAGGTCTCCGATGTATGGAATCACCCATGGCGCGCACGTCTCGATGAACTGGTCGTCGTACAGTTGCTCGATGTTCTCGTCGAGAACGTCGAGTTGCTCGGCAAGCACAGCGACCAACGCCTTGAGCGCCCCGCCGCGCTCCGCATCGCGCGCGCGGTGGACCGCGGGGAGCAACGTCCACAGCGTCTTCGCGTCGATGGTCATTGCATCACCTCGACGACGAGCGCGCCGCCATCGATCACGAGCAGTTCGGCAGCGAGTGGCAGCGCTGCAAGCGACGTCTGCGGAAGCCGCGCGAACAGGCGCGGTTCCAGGCGCGGCGTCGCGCCCTGATCGGGCCGATAGAGATGAATGACGTTGACGGCAACGAGTCCCTGTACGCGGTGCAGCACGGCATCCACTTCGTCGATCGACACCATCTGTCCGAAGCCGCGCGTCGCAAAGGAGAAGGCGGCGAGCAGTGCGTTGCGCGCGGCGGCGATGACGATCGTGGGATCGGCATCGGGATCGACCTTGAGCGACACGCGCAGCCGGAAGGTGGCGGGTCTGTAGCTCTCGAGTCGGAGCGGAAGCATGGCGTCGCCGTACTGACGCAGCGCGCCGAGCAGGCTTGTGTGGGTGGCGTCTGACGGATCGACGATGTCCCCATTCTCGCCCGCCACACTTACGAGCACGCCGCGACCGGGTCCCGCGGGGATCCATGCGGCATGCGCCTTGGCCACGCCGGCGAAAGTGCGCGAGAAATCCTCGTA
>JAQBPV010000279.1 GCA_028287345.1 Gemmatimonadota bacterium | reverse complement strand
CAGCGACGAACGCACGGAACGGCTCCATCGAGATGTTGATCGAGGCGTCCAGTACCCACAGCAAGCTCGCCGCCATCCATAGAGAGCTGGACGTCGGCATGAAGAAGAGTGCGATCGAGGCGAGGATAGCGCCCGTGAGGAAATACGGACGCCGGCGGCCCAGCTTTCCCCAGGTGCGGTCGCTCAGCGCGCCGACGATCGGCTGGACGAGCAATCCCGTCATCGGTGCCGCGAGCCACAGCAACGGCACCTGGTCGGGCCGCGCGCCGAGCCGCTCGTAAACCGCCGACATGTTGGCCAGCTGCAACCCCCAGCCGAACTGAATGCCGAAGAAGCCGAAGCTCATGTTGAACAACTGCCAGAAGTTCAGGCGCGGCTTTTCCATCACATCCTCGGGAGCGAGACGCCTCGAAGCTGATTCGTCGCACCGAGTTTGGGAAGGACGTTCAGCGCTTGCTCCCGCGCGCCGGCGCCACGATGTTTTGACCTCAGCCCAGTCGCTCGCTCCTCCGAGAGGACGTCATGCCACGCTTCGCCATCGTTGCGCTCTCCGCCGCGCTCCTCGCTCACGCCGTGCCGAGTGCCGCGCAGGCTCCCATCGACACCACGTGGAAGCGCGGAGGGGTCTGCTACGAGGTGTTCGTCCGGTCGTTCTTCGATAGCGACGGCGACGGTATTGGCGACTTCAACGGCCTTACGCAGAAGCTCGACTACATCAACGACGGCAGCCCCGCCTCCACACGCAGCCTCGGCGCCAAGTGCATCTGGCTGATGCCGGTGGCGGCATCGCCGAGCTATCACGGCTACGACACCAAGAACTACTACCGCGTCAATCCGGAGTACGGCACGGCCGTCGACTTCAAGCGCATGGTCGCCGAGGCGCATCGCCGCGGCATCAAGGTGCTCGTGGACCTCGTGCTTAATCACGCGTCCACCGAGCATCCGTTCTTCAAGGAGGCAGCGCGCGACACGCTGTCGCCCCATCGCAACTGGTTTCGCTGGTCCGCTACCAAGCCGGACATCAAGGGACCGTGGGGCCAGGAGGTGTGGCACAAGTCGCCGTACCGCGACGAGTACTACTATGGAATTTTCTGGTCGGGAATGCCGGACCTGAACTACGACAATCCCGCCGTTCGGGCGGAAGCGAACAAGGTGGGCAAGTACTGGCTCAAGGAGATGGGCGTCGACGGCTTTCGTCTCGATGCCGTGCCCTACCTCGTCGAGGAAGGCACCACGCTCGCTGGCACGGCGGGCACGCACAGCGTGCTGCACGACTTCGCCGAGTCCGTGCGAGCCACCGCGCCCGGCGCGTACACGGTCGGCGAAGTGTGGGACAGTATCGACATCATCCTGCCCTACTACCCCGACCAGCTCGACGGATATTTCGCGTTCGCGCTCTCCGATGCGCTGATGGACGCCGTGCGCACAGGCTCGGCGTCGAAGCTCCTCGCGCCGTACCTGCGAATGCAGCAGGCGATGCCCGCGGTACGGTGGTCGCCCTTCCAGCGCAATCACGATCAGACGCGCACGGTGACGGCCCTCGGCGGCGACATCGCGAAGGCGCGGCTGTCGGCGCAGCTGCTGCTCACCCTGCCCGGCTTACCGTTCGTCTACTATGGCGAGGAGTTGGGCATGACCGGCGACAAGCCCGACGAGCGCCTTCGCACGCCGATGCATTGGACGCGCTCGAAGGCCGCGGGCTTCACCACCGCCGCGCCGTGGGAGCCGCTGCAGCCGGATTCGCTGACGGCGAACGTCGCGGCGCAGGCGAACGACAAGGCGTCGATGCTCAATCTCTATCGCAAGCTCATTCACCTGCGGTCGTCGAACGCGGCGTTGGCGGCCGGCGAGCTCGTTCCGGTGGATGCGAGCAACGATGCGGTGACTGCGTTCCTTCGCCGAGATGGTGCGAATGTGGTGCTTGTGGTGGCGAATCTCGGAACGACGCCGTTATCGGGAGTGACGGTGAGCTCTAATCAGGGCGCCGTACCGATTGGGCGTTTCGCGACGCGTGATCTACTCGGCGGCGCGGCGGGCGCGGAGCTCGACGCGAGTGCGGATGGCACGCTGCGGGAATACGTCCCGATTGCCACGCTGGCGCCGTTGCAGGCGTACGTTCTCGAGCTCAAAGCGATACGTCGTTAGGCGAGTCTCCTCGGTCGCAGCGGTGTTCAACCGATGATACGCTAAACCCAGGTGTTGAACGCGGCGGCTTGCAGCGATTTGCCGCGCCAGCTCATATGCATTTCGTATGATTGGCGTTAGCCGGACGGATCAACCACCGTAAACCTCTGGCGGCCCATCGCATTCGTTCTTCGACCCCTTTTTCGACGACTTGCTCAGGCAGTCCCAGCTGCCGATCCGTGGGAAGAGCTGTCGGTATCGATGTCGTTACAACCCTACGCTGACGGGCTATTGGACGACTTTCCGATATATTTTGCGCGGCCCCTCGACTGTTCACGTCTCGTACTACTTACGCGCCTGGAGCGAAAGCTCAGAGCGACCCGCAGTTGCCATGGAACTGACCGCCGTGTTCCGGAAGCCCGAGGGCGGCTATGTCGCCCCCTTTCGAAAGAAGACTTGGCGGGGGCAGAGGTCATCCGCGAGCGCTTGACCGCGTAGGCGTCTCGTGAAGCGGATTGTTCTCATCCGCCATCTGGAAGCCCATGGCTGTCGTCTTCTGCGAGAAGGGGCAGCAATTCTGTCTATGTTCACGAACCATCAGGGAAGGTTACGACCGTCCCGCTGAACTCCATTCGAAAAAATGTAAGCCGCCGCTCGCGAGACGGGCGGGGGCTATTTCTCCTCCGTCAATTCCTGATCCTGCAACGCCATCCACGGCGTGAAGAGCTTCGGGCCGCCCTTTGCGAGTTGCTCTTTCATGTTCGCGTTCGGCGTACCCAGCACTTCGCCCGTGACTGAGGCG
>JAQBPV010000249.1 GCA_028287345.1 Gemmatimonadota bacterium | reverse complement strand
GCCTTGAGCTTGTTCAGCAGGCCGATGCCACGCCCTTCCTGGTCGAGGTAGACGATCACGCCGCGGCCTTCCGTCTGGATCATCTGCATCGCCGTCTCGAGCTGCCAGCCGCAGTCGCAGCGCATCGAGTGAAAGACGTCGCCGGTGAGGCAGCGCGAGTGCATGCGAACGAGCGTGTTCTCGCCGTCGCCGATGTCGCCATAGACGATGGCGACGTGCTCGTGTGCGTCGACGTCGTTCTTGTAGCCGACGATGCGCCACGTGCCGAAGTTGGTGGGCAGACGCGCCTCGGCGACGCGATGCACGAGACGCTCGTTCTTCAACCGGTGCGCGACGAGCTGCGCCACCGTGATGAAGGTGAGGTTGTGTTCCTTCGCGAACGCCTCGAGCTGCGGACGCTTGGCGGTGCTGCCATCGTCGTTGAGGATCTCGCAGATGACGCCAGCGGGATACACACCGGCGAGACGCGCGAGATCGACGGCAGTTTCCGTGTGTCCGACGCGCTGCAGCACACCCCCATCGCGAGCGCGGAGCGGATGAATGTGTCCACCGCGACGCAAATCGGCGGGCACGGTGGCCGGATCGACGAGCGTGCGGATGGTCGTCGCACGATCCTGCGCGCTGATGCCCGTGGTGACACCAAAGCGCGGTGACGCATCGACGCTGACGGTGTACGCGGTGCGGTATTCGTCGAGGTTGGTTTCCGCCATTGGCGGCAGATCGAGCTGATCGACGCGTTCGCCGGTGAGCGCGACGCAGATCATGCCGCGCGCATGCTTGAGCATGAAGTTGACTGACGCCGGCGTGATGAGCTGCGCGGCGCAGATGAGATCACCTTCGTTCTCGCGATCCTCATCGTCGGCGACGATGATGAGCTTTCCTGCCGCGATGTCGGCAACGGCCTGTTCTACTGTATTGAATGACATATCCTAGAGAGCCAAATAGGGCGTGACGAGCTGGCGCACGTACTTGCCGAGCATATCGGCTTCGACGTGCACGCGCTGGCCAACCACGAGTGTACCGAGCGTGGTGTGGCGCCAGGTGTACTCGATGAGTGACAACTGAAGAATCCCCGGCTCAGGGAGTGCGTTCACGGTGAGGCTCACGCCGTCGATGGTGACGGAGCCGTGCAGCACCATCAGCGGCGTGAGGTCTTCTGGAAGCCGGACATCAACCAGAATGGCGTCATCGACCCGCTCGACGCGCTGGACGACGCCGACGTCGTCGACATGGCCCTGCACGATGTGTCCGCCGAGCCGGTCGCCCAGCTTCATGGCGCGCTCGAGATTGACGCGCTGGCCGGTGCTCCAATCGCCGATGGTGGTGCGGCCGAGCGTGGTGACGACGGCAGCCACGTCGAACCAGCCGGGGCCGGAGTCGCGCACCGTAAGGCAGGCGCCGTTCACCGCGATGCTTTCGCCATCGGCCACCGAATCGTATCGGGAAGTGATGCGGAGCTCACGCCCTGCCTCAGTCCGCTCGACTCGCTCGATGACACCGACGTCGTCTACCAATCCGGTGAACAATTCAAATAGCTCCTGCCCTCACAACGGAGGTGCGTAAACCGTCATCTCGTCATCGCCGAAGCGTTTCGCCTGCATGAGGCGCCACCGCTTCGCGTCGCCCAACGTGGCCGACGGCAAACCGGCGAACGCATTGAGCGAACCGGCCCCGAGGATGATGGGTGCTCGGAAGATAATCAGGCGGTCGACCAGCGCCTCCTGGAGAAACGAGGTGGCGAGGGCCGCCCCCCCTTCCACGAGCATGGAGCGGATGCCCGCGACTCGCAGTGCAACCAGTGCGTCGGCCAAGGTCGCCGCGTGCACGAGCGTCACCCCCGCGTGCTCGAGGGCGGCCGCGTGTGAGGGATCGGGTGCCCAACAGACGACGATCGTGCTCTGCTCGCGAGCCGTCTGTACGAGACGCGAGGTGAGTGGCAGCCGCGCCGAGGTGTCGAAGACGACGCGTGCCGGCGCAACGCGAGGCGGAGGCTCGAAGTCACGCACGGTGAGCACTGGATCGTCGGTGCGGGCGGTGCCGATGCCAACCGCGACCGCATCCGAGCCGGCACGCTGGCGATGCACCTCACGACGCGCCTCGGAAGCGGTGAGCCAGCCGCGGCGGCGAGTATGATCGGAGATCGCGCCGTCGAGCGACAGCGCCACCTTGAGCTGCACGAACGCGCGATCGGAACCGAGGGCGTGGAAGAATGGCGCATTGAGCTCGCGCGCCGCGTCATCCTCCACGCCGAGCACGACGTCGATGCCGTGAGCGCGCAGGTGCGCCGCGCCTCCCCTGGCGACTTCGTGCGGATCGGCCGTCGCCGCGACGACACGCCGAATGCCCGCGGCGATGATCGCCTCGGAGCACGGCGGCGTCTGTCCATAGTGGTTGCACGGCTCGAGCGTGACGTAGAGCGTCGCACCATTGGCGAGATCGCCCGCCGCGTTGAGCGCATCGACCTCCGCATGCGCACCGCCGTACCGCGCGTGCCACCCTTCCCCGACGACGACGTCATCGCGTACGACGACGGCGCCGACCATTGGGTTCGGCGCCGTCTGTCCCCATCCACGTTCGGCGAGTGCGAGCGCGCGGCGCATGAATGCGCCATCGTCCGGCGCGACTGCGCGCGCGCTCGCTGTCATTCGATCAGATGCCGAACCGGATGCCCGCCGAGAAATACTGCTGGCTCCTGTCGGCGCGTCCACCCGAAAAGCCGTTGTACGTCTGCACCGTGCCGCCCGACACCTGGCCGATTTCACCCACGATCTTGAACAGCGGCAGGTTGAGCGACGCGTCGAAGAAGTAGTTGGTGCGATCGAGCTTCTGCGTGGTGCTGGGCACCGTGGCCGTCGCACTGGGCAGGCCGACGATGGTCGTGTTCACCGTGGCGGAGATGTCGGCGGACTGGTCGTACATGTCCTTGCCGGCGCCCGCCGCAAAGCTGAACAGCAGGAAGCTCTTGCTGGCGACGGCGCGCCACGCGCTCGTGTTCACCTTCACGTTGCTGACTTTGAACGAACCCTGCGCCGCCGAACCCCCGCTGAAGTTGCCACTGATGGACGTCGTGGGCAGGTCGCGCTTGAGGTACGTGAACGACACGCCCGGCACGATGATCGACTCCGACAAGAGACCGACGCGAAGACCGTAACCCATCTGGAAGTTCGACGTCGGCGTGACGCTCAGCGTTCCCGACGAATAGCTCGGGACGTACGACGCGCTCACGAGCGCATCGATGCCGCCGACATTCGTCAACGGAAGCGGAATGCCGCCGAAGATACCGATCGCGGCGTCAGCGGTGGGAAGGCCAAGCCACTGATCCTTCGTCGCCAGCGAGCCGTTCTTCTGCGCGCCGTTGACGCTCGGCGAGTAGCTGCCGATGTCAGGCAGCGAGCCCTGGAAGGCGTTCGCACGAACGCCAACGGAGAAGTGCCCGAGTCCCCCGAGGGTCGAGCCCTGACCCAGAGTGGCGTTGCCGCCGGCGAGGGCGAGACCGAGCTGCGGCGCCATGAACTGGTAGATGTCGTACGCCTGCTGGCAGGCGTCCTGGGCGGCGCGTGCCTGATTCGGAATGGGTTGACCGGTGTTGCCGGGAGGGCAAACCGGCGTCGCGAGATCCTGCGCACTCGCACTCGCAACGGCAAACATCGAAAGGCCTGCAGCAAACAGAATGTGTCTCTTCATGCGACTCCTCAGGAGATTCGCACCTTACCGGCGCCGCGCACGACGCGCCCGAGCCGGAAGGTTGCAATGTGGGCCGACGCCGCGCTCGCCTCTACGGCGCCTACGCTCGCTTCGTCGGTGATGACGACCATCCCTACACCCATGTTGAACGTGCGGTACATCTCGGCGCGTGAGACATCGCCGGCCTGCTCCAGCTGACGAAAGAGATTCGGCACCTCCCAACTCGACCCGTCGATCTCGGCGTCGAGCGTGTCCGGAAGAGCGCGAACCACGTTGCCGGGCAGACCGCCGCCCGTGATGTGCGCCATTCCGTGAATACGTGACAGAACCGACTTCAGCGCCGGCAGGTACGACCGATGGACCCGCAGCAACGCGTCGGCTACGGTACCATCCTCGCCCGGGAAAGGGTCCGCCACCGCAAGCTTCATACGCTCGGTGACGATTTGCCGGGCCAACGAGTAGCCATTCGTATGAAGGCCATTGCTCGCCAGACCCAGCAGCACGTCGCCCGCCTCGACGCGATCGGCGCCAAGGATGCGGTCTTCCTCCACGCAACCGACGATGAACCCTGCCAGATCGTAATCGGGAGGGGTGTAGATGCCCGGCATCTCGGCAGTCTCTCCACCCACGAGCGAGCAGCCATTCTCACGGCATCCGGCGGCGATTCCGCTTACGACCTGCTCGACCACCTCGGGCACGAGGATGCCGGCGGCGAAGTAGTCGAGGAAGAAGAGCGGGAGCGCACCTTGCACGAGGATGTCATTCACGCAGTGATTGACGAGGTCGTGGCCGACGGTGCCATGCCGGTTCGACTCGATGGCGACACGGATCTTCGTCCCCACTCCATCCGCGCTGGCCACGAGTACCGGCCGCTGCGCCTCCGCGGGGATGCGAAACATCCCTCCGAATCCGCCGAACGCACCGCGCGCACCTGCGGTGAACGTGGACTCTACGACAGACCGGATACGGCGTTTCACGGCGTCGGAGCGGTCGATGTCGACGCCCGACGACGCGTAGTCGAGTCCCTTCTCCTCACTCACGAGACGGTTCCCAATTCCCGTTCGAAGGCCACGAGGCGGCGGAATTCCTCGACGCGATTCACGACGTCGCCGCGCGTGATCTCGAGCAGCCGCTGAACGGAAAACTTCTCGACGGCAAATGAGCCAAGCGCCGAACCTACGACGACGGCGCGGCGGAGATTCTCGTCGCTCAGGTCACCTGTCTGCGCGAGGTAGCCCATGAAGCCTCCAGCAAAGGAGTCGCCCGCTCCGGTCGGGTCGAAGACGTCTTCCAGCGGATACGCTGGTGCAAAGAAGATGCTGTTCTCCTTGAACATGAACGCGCCGTGCTCGCCCTTCTTGATGATGACGATCTTCGGACCGTGCTTCATGATCCACTTCGCCGCCTTCACGAGGTTGGAGCAGTCCGTCAGTTGTCGGGCCTCCCCATCATTCAGAGTTATCAGGTCGACATGCTTGATCAGCGCGATGATGTCGGGGCGACGGCTCTCGATCCAGAAGTTCATCGTGTCGCAGGCCACGAGCTTGGGACGCTCGACCTGATTGAGCACGTCGAGCTGAAGGCGCGGATCGATGTTCGCAAGAAACACGAACGGCGCGTTCTTGAACTGCGGCGGAATCTTCGGGCTGAAGTGCGAGAACACACCTAGCCGCGTCTCTAGGGTCTCGGCCGAATTCAAGTCGTGGCGGTAGCGGCCGCGCCAGCGGAACGACTCTCCGCTCACCTGCTCCAGCCCCGCCATGTCCACTCCACGCTTCTTCAGTGGCTCGAGCTGGTCCATCGGATAGTCCTCGCCAACGACGCCAACGAGCTGCACGGGCGCGAGCAGGCTGGCCGATGCGGAGAAGAACGTCCCCGAGCCTCCGATGACGTTGTCCGCCTTTCCGAACGGCGTTTCAACCGAGTCCAGCGCGACGGATCCGACGACGAGAACGGGCATGTGGAGGATGACAGGAGGACAGGATGACAGGAGGACAGGAACTACATGCGATCCGGAGAGCTCACACCAAGCAGCGTCAGTCCATTCTTCAGCACGATCTGCGACGCCCGCGCCAGCAGCAGCCGAGCGCGCATCAACTGCTCGGGCTCGTTCAGCACATGCGCCTTGTGATACCAGAGATGTATCTGTCCGGCGAGGTCGTGCAGGTACGTCACGACGCGATGCGGCTCCAGCGCCTCCGCCGCATTCGCAACCACGGTGGGGAAGTCGAGCAGCGCGTTCATCAGCTCTGTCTCTTCCGGCAGCGCGAGTTGGTCGAAGTCCACGTCCTCCACCGTCACACCGTTCACGTCGATCTCGCCGACGCGGAAGATGCCGGCGAGGCGCGCGTGGGCCATCTGAATGTAGTAGACCGGATTCTCGTCGCTCTGGGAGCGCGCGAGGTCCACGTCGAACGACAGCTGCGAGTCGCCCTTCCGCATGAGGAAAAAGTACCGCACCGCATCGCGGCCCACGTCATCCACGAGATCGCGCACTGTGACGTAACTGCCCGCGCGCTTGGAGATCTTCACCTCCTCCCCCGACTTCAGCACCGTCACCAGCTGGTGCAACACGTACTCCGGGTAGCCCTCCGGAATGCCGATGCCGAGCGCCTGCAGTCCCGCGCGCACACGCGTGACCGTGCTGTGGTGATCCGACCCCTGCACGTTGATGGCGCGCGTGAAACCGCGCTCCCACTTGGTCACGTGATACGCGACATCGGGCAGGAAGTACGTGAACGTGCCACCCTTTTCAGCGCTCTTCCGCATCACGCGGTCCTGGTCGTCGCCGTAGTCGGTGGTGCGCAGGAACAGCGCGCCGTCCTTCTCGTACGTGTGCCCGTTCGCGATCAGCTGGGCGACGGTCTTGTCGACGCGCCCATCCTCGTAGAGCGACGACTCGAGGTAGTACGTGTCGAAGGCGACGCCGAACGCCTGAAGGTCGATGTCCTGCTCCTTGCGGAGCTCCTGGACCGCATACTTCCGCAGCGCGTCCAGATCGTCGCCCGCAGCGTCCTCCGGATGTTCCGCCACGTACCGCTCGGCGATCTCCGCGATGTAGGCGCCATGATAACCGCCCTCGGGGATGGTGAGCAGATCGCCGCGCAACTCGCGCACGCGCGCCTGCGTGCTGAGCGCAAGGTTCTCGATCTGTACGCCGGCGTCGTTGTAGTAGAACTCACGCGACACGCGCCATCCATTCCACTCGAGCAGCGACGAAATGGCGTCTCCGAGTGCGGCTTGGCGACCGTGCCCGACGTGGAGCGGTCCCGTGGGATTGGCGCTCACGAATTCGACGACAACAGGCTTGCCCGCTCCGATGTTGGCGCGGCCAAACTCGCTGCCGGCGGCGACGAGCGCGGTAATGCCCTTCACCACCGTGCCTGTCGCGAGCCGGAAGTTGATGAAGCCCGGTCCGGCGATCTCGGCCGATGCGATTCCGGCGGCGTCGCGATCCAGCGCGTCGATGAGCTTCTGCGCGAAGTCGCGCGGCTTCTGGCCGAGTGACTTCGCCAGCACCATGGCAATGTTGGTCGCCCAATCGCCAAAGGCCGGATCGCGCGGACGCTCCAGCAATGGCGCGACGTCAGCGGGCGCGCCAAGGGAAACCGCGGCGCGCGAGATCTCACGCCGCAGCGCGTCGTCGCCCGCGCTCACTCGCTGCTGCTCGGCTTCGGCGGCGCTTTGGCCGGCTTGGCTTCAGCGGGCTTGGCCTCGGCCTTCTTCTCGGGCTTGGCCGCGCTGCTCGACTCGGCGCTCTTGGCGGTGTCCGAACCGGAGGACGCGCTCTTCGACTCGCCGCTACCCGAGCTGTCGGGCTTGGACGAGTCGCTCGACGACTCCTTGCTCGAGCTGTCGCTGCCTGAGTCGCCCGACTTCGGCGGCGCTTCACCGCGGTGTGCGTTCTTGCCGTAGTCGGTGAGGTAGAATCCCGACCCCTTGAACGCAAAACCAGCCGCCGACATGAAGCGCTCGGCGCGCTTGCCGCAGACCGGACAGACGGCCTCGGA
The DNA here is from genome assembly GCA_028287345.1 of Gemmatimonadota bacterium. Lineage (GTDB taxonomy): Bacteria > Gemmatimonadota > Gemmatimonadetes > Gemmatimonadales > Gemmatimonadaceae > AG11. The sequence goes on along the minus strand of JAQBPV010000249.1, from coordinate 4,251 downwards.
CTCTGCGCCGCTGATGGTACGGTAGAACTTCTCGAACTCGTGCCCGTCTGGGCAACGGAACTCGTAAGTTGGCATCGATATGAGACTTAGGCGATTCGACCTGAGCCGAGTAACCTAGTTGGAGCGGCGAATCCATACAAGGTCAAAGCGGCGAGCACCGGGAGGTACTCGCCGCGATGAATATCCCTGCCTGCAGATCAGTGCAGGAAGAGCGACAGACCAAAAAACGCAGTCAGCTGGTTCTTTGACGTAACTCGATTCTCCGGACCCGAATGGGAGTATGCTCCCTCGAAGCGCCACGCGAAGCGATTCGCGATGGGAATCTTGACGCCGAGCCCAGCACCGAAGGTCGTCGTCGTGAACGAACTCGAACCCGGATCCGAGTCAAACGAGTGATAGCCGAATTCCACGAACGGCCGGACATACGGCTGAGCGGCGGTCCGCGACGCGGCCATGTGGAAGAGCGCGCCCGCGCCGAAATCGAACGACGTACTGTTGCTGCCCTGCACCCTCGAGTAGTTGAGCGCGGCTGTTGGTTCGATGGAGACGGTCGGCGTGACGAAGAATCCCGCGCGAAGGCGCTGAATGGGAACGCTCAGGAAGGTGAAGTGCGGTGAATCCAGTCCATAGCTGAGCGCACCGTCCAGGCCCAGTTCGACAGGGCTTCCGCCCTGCGCGCGAGCGGACGGCGCAAGGACGAGAACAGCGATGGCACTGACGATAAGACGACGCATTCAATGCACTCCAATCTTGTCTAACGCGGACGTGAAAATGCCCTGCGTCGGGCGTCCGGGAGCCTAGTGGAGTGACGACGGGCGATCAAGCGAGCTTGGCCAGCGAGCTAAGGCAGTGGCCAGATCCGTTGGAACTCGCTGTAACGCAAGCCAACGCCGATCTCGATCACTGGTCTTCGCCGTCCGATCGTACCCGCGGAGGGTGTGGGCACGACGAGGTCGGCCGTAAGGAGCATGCGCGTATCGAATGGCGCGACGACCTGGCGCCGGATGCCTACTGACCACATGTAGCCTTCGGAGGTGACGGTGGGGCGCTCGGGTCCGTGGCCCGAGTCGAAATCATCGAAGCCATAGCCCCACGCGGCACGAAGCGCGGTGCGCGTATCGTCGCCCGGTTGCCACTCACCGAAGAAGAAAAAGTCGGCGCCCTGCCCTCCATATTCATTGGTCGGTACCAACTGCCAATACCGGCCGCCAACTCCAAAGCCAAGGCGGCGGGCCTGCACTCCGACGTCCACTCGAAAGCCGCCATGCGGCGCGATGTGCGAACCAGACGCCGCGTTCACGGGAGCCAAACCGCCGATCAGCGTACCGTTGCCGAAGACTTCGATCCTGGTCCCGATCTGCTGCGCGATCGACGACGCAGGGGCGGCGACCGCCAGCAGCAGAGCTACGCCAAGTGGTCTCATGCTCCAGGACGATACGCGCCCCAGGCGCCGCTCAAGACGTCGCTGATCTCGCCGACACTCGCTCGCGCGCGCACGGCATCGACGATGAGCGGCATCAGGTGCGGACGAACGCCGTCGGTTTCGCCAACGTGGCTCGCGGACGCGGCGCGGAGTGCGCCGAGGGCGGCCTGCGTCGCCTTCGCATCGCGCGCCGCGCGCACGGCTCTCAGTCGCGCAACCTGCTCGCGCTCGAGCGCCGAATAGTCCGGCGACGGAATCACCGGCGACTCATCTCCCTCGGTGAACTTGTTCACGCCGACGATAATCGTCTCGCCGCGCTCGACACGCAACTGGAATTCATACGCCGAGCGAGCGATCTCCTCCTGGAAGAATCCCGCCTCGATCGCCTTTGCGGCGCCGCCCAGTTCGTCGACGCGCTGCAGCAACGCCTCTGCCTCAGCTTCGAGCGTGCTGGTGAGATGCTCGACGTAGTAGCTGCCAGCGAGTGGGTCGGCGGTGAGCGCGGCGCCGCTCTCGTAGCCAATGATCTGCTGCGTGCGCAACGCGAGCGTCGCCGCTTCGGCGGTCGGCAGCGAGAGTGCTTCGTCGTAGCCATTCGTGTGCAGCGACTGCGTGCCGCCAAGCACCGCGGACAGCGCCTGCACCGTGACGCGGACGACGTTGTTCAGCGGCTGTTGCGCTTGCAGAGTGACGCCGCCCGTCTGCGTGTGGAAGCGCAGTCGAGCGCTGGCGTCGCTGGCGCCGAAGCGCTCGCGCATGAGTCGCGCATACAGCCGGCGAGCTGCGCGAAACTTCGCGACCTCCTCGAACAGGTCGTTGTGCGCGGCGAAGAAGAACGACAACCTCGGCGCGAAGGCGTCGATAGCAAGGCCGGCGTCTAGCGCACCGGCGACGTACGCCATCGCATTGGCGAAGGTGAACGCGAGCTCCTGCACCGCGGTCGCTCCAGCCTCGCGAATGTGGTAACCGCTGATCGAGATCGGATTCCAGCTCGGCACGTCCTCGGCGCAGAAGCGAAAGATCTCGGCGATCAGTGCGAGCGATGGCCCGGGCGGATAGATGTACGTTCCGCGGGCGATGTACTCCTTCAGGATGTCGTTCTGGATGGTGCCGCTGAGCTTCGCCCGCGGAATGCCGCGCTCCTCGGCGACGACGACGTACATCGCGAGCAGCGTAGCCGCTGTCGCGTTGATCGTCATGCTCGTCGAGACGGTGTCGAGCGGAATCTGGTCGAGCAGCACGTGCATGTCCTCGACCGTGTCGATTGCCACGCCAACGCGGCCGACTTCGCCGAGCGCGCGCGGGGAATCGGAGTCGATGCCCATCTGCGTCGGGAGGTCGAAGGCGACGGAGAGTCCGGTCTGTCCCTTCGCGAGCAGCATCCGGAAGCGGGTGTTCGTTTCCTGGGCCGTGCCGAAGCCGGCGTACTGGCGCATCGTCCACAGGCGGCCGCGATACATGGTCGGCTGTACGCCACGCGTGTATGGATAGGCGCCGGGGTCGCCGAGGTCGCGCGCGTACTCGATGTGCGCGTCGTCGGGGCGATAGACGGGTTTGACCGGAAGACCGGAGGGCGTTTCGAGATCGTCGGGCATGCGGTTGAAGCTAACGGAGTTTACTGGCCGCCTCGCTGCTCGGAGCAACGACGGGCAACCGACGAGAGCGGATTTGACGGATCCACGGATAACTGCCGGATACAACATGCTCCGCGCGGCGACAACCTGTCGGCGCTGCAGTCTAGAAATATTCTTTCTTTGGTACGTCCGGGAATTGCGGAGGGATGCTGCGCGACTCTTGAGGAAGCAGTGGGCGTGATTGCGAGCGTTTCCCTACAATCTCAGAGACCCCAGAAAAACAGCAACGCCCTGGCTTGAATCATGTGAATTGAAAGACGAATCGCATCGCTGCGCCGAGAAAGTGTCATGGTGCAGGAATCGAACGTCCTCTTGGCGTGAGAGACCTGACAGGCGCGAGACCTCTCAGACATCCGATGGAGTAATTCCACACAATTCGCATGATTCAAGTCATGCGGTTGTTGTTGGTGTTCTTGGTTCATTCTTCTTTGCATCGATCCATCCCGGCGCGACGAGGAAATCCGGCCTCTATCCGTTCGATCCGTGAAATCCGCTCCCGTCGGTTGAGTAGGCTGGTCATGCCTCTAGGCGAAGGAAAGAAAAGAAGAGAGGGCAGACTCAAGCCTTCGCTTGATCCTGCCCTTTCAGTCTCATTCCGATGTTTCCTTCACCCCGCTTTCCTATACTGCCGACAACCAGTCGAACCTAACCGTACGTTCAGGCTCCGACGAGCTCCGAATGATGCGCGAACGTCTGCACCGCGAGATCAACGTCGCGCTTGGAGCCGATGTACAGCGGAATACGCTGATGCAGATCTGTCGGCTGGATGTCGAGGATGCGATGCATGCCGTCGCTCGCCGCGCCGCCCGCCTGCTCGCAGATGAAGGCCAGCGGATTCGCCTCGTACATCAGCCGCAGCTTGCCCACCGCTGCCCGCTTGTTCGACGGATAGCAGAACACGCCGCCGCCCAGCAGGTTGCGATGGATGTCCGCCACGAGTGAGCCGACGTAGCGCACACTGAGCGGGGTGCGACCACCCTCGAGGCCACGATACTTCCGCATGAGCTGACGCGTGGGCTCGTCCCACTGCGCCTCGTACGAATCGTTCACCGAGAGGTAGCGTCCCTCGTCGGGGATGCGGATGTTCGGGTGCGAGAGGAGGAACTCGCCGATCGACGGATCGAGGGTGAAGCCGTGCACCCCCTGGCCCGTGGTGTACACGAGCATCGTGCTCGACCCGTAGATCACGTAGCC